>JANLTQ010000003.1:0-1865 GCA_031363005.1 Acidimicrobiia bacterium
CCGGACGAGGAATACAACCGCAAGGGCGCCTGACCCCCACGCGTCGGTTCGGTCACCCTCGGTGAGTCAGGCCAGACGCGGCGGCTGCGCCTCGGGATCGAGTTCGAAGTCCCGGATGGCGTCGTCGACGATCTTGGTCTCGATCATCCCGAGCCCCGCGAGTTGGTGCAACACCGTGACCACGATGTGTGCGGTGTCGACCTCGAAGTAGGAACGCATCGCGGCGCGTGTGTCCGAAAGTCCGTAGCCGTCGGTGCCGAGCGGTACGAACGGTCCGGGAACGAAGCGTGCGATCTGATCGGGTACGAGCTTCAAGAAGTCAGTGACGGCCACGACTGGGCCTGACCGTTCGTCCAACTGCTGGGTCACGTAGGGAACCCGCGGCAGTTCGCTCGGATGCAACCGGTTCCATCGTTCGCAATCCAGCGCGTCGTCGCGGAGGTGCTTGTAACTGGTGGCGCTCCACACGTCGGCATGCACGTCGAAACGTTCGCCGAGGATGCGCTGCGCCTCGAGCGCAGATTCCATGAGCATGCCGCTCGCGAGGATCTGGGCCCGATGGGTGCCGGTCTCGGCCTCGCGGTAGCGGTAGAGCCCGCGCACGATGCCCTCTTCCACGCCGGGTGGCATCGCCGGCATCGAGATGTTCTCGTTGTACAGCGTCAGGTAATAAAAGCAGTCTTCCGGCTCCGGCCCGTACATGCGTGTGATGCCGTCGGCGATCAGCACGGCGACTTCGTACGCGAAGCACGGGTCGTAGCTGCGGCAGTTCGGGACGACGCTGGCGAGCAGCTGGCTCTGCCCGTCGCAATGCTGCAATCCCTCGCCGGTCAGGGTGGTCCGACCCGCGGTGGCACCGAGGAGGAAGCCTCTCCCCCGCTGGTCACCGAAGGACCAGATCAGATCGCCCACTCGCTGGAAGCCGAACATCGAATAGAAGATGAAGAACGGGACCAGGCTTTCGCCCCACGTTGCGTACGCGGTGCCCGCAGCGGTGAACGACGCCATCGAGCCGGCTTCGCTGATGCCCTCTTCGAGAATGCGACCGTCGCGCGCTTCACGGTACGAGAGCAACAACCCCGCGTCGACGGGCTCGTAGGTCTGACCCAACGGCGCGTAGATCTTCACGTCCGAGAAGAGCGCGTCCAGTCCGAACGTACGCGCCTCGTCCGGGACGATCGGCACCACCCGCGGACCGATCCCAGGATCGGCGAGCAGCTTGCGGATCAGACGCGCAAAGGCGGTGGTGGTGGAGGCCTGGAGCTTTGTCCCCGTTCCCGCAAGGAGTTCGGCGAACACGGTGTCCGGAAGCGCGGGCAGCGCTGCGGCGTCCGTGCGACGTTCTGGGAGCGGACCGTTGAGGAGCTTGCGTCGCGCGACGAGATATTGGTGTTCCGCGGAATCCGCACCCGGGTGCAGGTAGGGCGCCAGGCCCTCGAGTGCTTCGTCGGGGAGGTCGATGTGCAACCGATCGCGGAAGGTCTTGAGTTCCGCCGTCGTGAACTTCTTGATCTGGTGCGTTGCGTTGCGCGCCTCGACCGCGCTTCCGAGCGTCCAACCCTTGATGGTCTTGGTGAGGATGACCGTCGGACTCCCGCGATGTTCCACGGCGGCTTTGTACGCCGCGTACACCTTGCGGTAGTCGTGTCCGCCGCGGGGAAGCCGCAGGAGGTCTTCGTCGCTCAGATGCTCCACCATCTTGCGCAGGCGCGGGTCGGGTCCGAAGAAGTGTTCCCGGATGTAGGCACCGGATTCCGTCGCGTACTTCTGGAAGTCACCATCGACCGCGTCGTTCATGCGCGCCACGAGAACACCGTCGACGTCGGCGGCGAGGAGCGCATCCCACTCACGACCCCAGACGACCT
>JANLTQ010000005.1:0-4847 GCA_031363005.1 Acidimicrobiia bacterium
CGGTCGTCTCCCTGCACCCCGACCGTCCGCACCGCCGGCAGCACCGCGAAGCTCTGCCAAATCTCGCGATAGAGCCCCGCCCGCCGGATCTCCTCGACAACGATCGCGTCGGCCTCCTGCAGGATCGCCACCCGCTCCGGAGTGATCGCGCCGATGATGCGAACGCCGAGTCCCGGACCGGGGAAGGGCTGCGCCACACGATCTCTTCCGGCAGCCCCAGTTCCTCACCGACGGCTCGCACCTCATCCTTGAACAGGTGGCGGAGCGGTTCGACGAGTTCGAACTCCATGTCGTCGGGAAGGCCACCAACGTTGTGGTGGCTCTTGATCACGGCGTTCTCGCCGCCACCGGATTCGACGATGTCCGGATACAACGTGCCCTGCACGAGGAAGCCGGCGGCGTCGTATTCGCGCGCCACCTCTTCGAAGACCCGGATGAACAACTCACCGATGATCTTGCGTTTGCGTTCCGGCTCCACGATGTCGTCGAGCGCACCGAGAAATCGATCCCCGGCTTTCACGTGCACGAGGTCGACCTCGAACTGCCGACGGAACGTCTCCTCCACTTGCTCGGCCTCACCCTTACGGGACAAGCCGGTGTCAACGAACACGCAGGTGAGCTGATCGCCGATCGCCTTGTGGACGAGCGCCGCCGCCACCGCCGAATCAACTCCACCCGAGAGTCCGCACAGCACGCGCGAGGTCCCGACCTGGGCACGAATCTCGGCGACGGCCTCTTCGATGATCGAAACATTCGTCCACGTGGGCCGGCACTCGGCGACGTCAAAGAGGAACGCCTTCAACATGTCTTGGCCGTGCTCGGTGTGGGCGACCTCGGGATGGAACTGCACCCCGTAGATGCGGCGCTCGGGGTCCCCGAAGGCTGCCGCCGGCGTGTCACCGGTGGAGGCGAACACGGTTGCGCCGGCGGGTGCCTCGGTGATCGTGTCGAAGTGACTCATCCAGACCGGCTGACTCGACGGCTGCTCGCGGAACAAGGGGCCAGTGGTTCCGACGGTCAGATCGGTCCGCCCGTATTCGCCACGCCCGGTCTTGGCGACCACGCCACCGAGATCGCGGGCCAGGAGTTGCGCGCCGTAACAGATCCCGAAGATCGGCAGGTCCGACTCGTACAGCGCGCGGTCCACGGACGGCGCGCCATCAACGTGGACCGACGCCGGACCGCCCGACAGGATGATCGCCTTTGGACCCTTGGCCAGAATCTCAGCGAACGGCATCGTGCGGGGCACGATCTCGGAATAGACGTGGGCCTCACGGACCCGTCGTGCGATCAGCTGCGCGTACTGCGCACCCAGATCAACCACGACCACCAGGTCGCGATCTGGTTGCTCCACTACCGACCCATGCCGATGCCCTGCGCGCGCTGGAGGGACTTGCCCTCGGTCTGCAGGGAGGGGGCCACCATGACCTCGGCCTTCTGGAACTCCTTGACCGTCTCGTATCCGGTCGTGGCCATGGAGGTGCGGAGCGCACCGAAGAGGTTCAGCGTGCCGTCGTTCTCGTGCGCGGGGCCGATGAGCACTTCCTCCATCGTCCCCTTCTGCCCTGCGTACACCCGTGCGCCGCGAGGCAAGGACGGGTGGAACGTGGCCATTCCCCAGTGGTACCCCCGGCCGGGGGCCTCATACGCGCTGGCGAGCGGCGAGCCGATCATGACCGCGTCGGCACCGCAGGCGATCGCCTTGGCGATGTCACCGCCGGTCCGCATCCCGCCGTCGGCGATGACCTGGACGTAGACGCCGGTCTCGTCGAGGTGACGAATGCGAGCGCCCGCCGCGTCCGCGATCGCAGTGGCTTGGGGGACGCCGATGCCGAGAACGCCGCGTGATGTGCAGGCGTGACCGGGACCGACGCCGACGAGCACGCCGACCGCACCGGTACGCATCAGGTGCAGCGCGGTGCTGTAGGACGCGCAGCCGCCGACGATCACCGGGATCTCGTATTCGCGGATGAACTTCTTGAGGTTGAGCGGCTGGCGGGCCGGGTCCTTCGACACGTGCTCCGCGGATACGACCGTTCCTTGCACGACCAGCAGGTCCAGCTCGGCTTCGAGCACGTACTTCGAGAACTGCTCGACTCGTTGCGGAGTCAGCGACGCGCAGGCGCGCACACCAGCGTCCTTGATCTCACGAATGCGCTTGCCGATCAGCTCGTCCTTGATCGGCTCCTGGTAGAGCTCCTGCATCCGGCGGGTGGCTTTCTCCGGATCGAGTCCTGCGATCTCGTCCAACACCGCGTCGGTGTCTTCGTACCGCGTCCAGAGACCCTCGAGGTTCAGACAGCCGAGCCCGCCGAGCCGGCCGATCTCGATCGCGGTCTTCGGCGAGACGACCCCGTCCATCGCCGACGCGATGAGGGGCAGGTCGAACTTGAAGGCGTCGATGTCCCAGGTGATGTCGACGTCTTCCGGGTCGCGCGTGCGCCGACTCGGGACAATCGCAATGTCGTCGAACCCGTAGGCCCGTCGTCCCGACTTGCCGATGCCGATTTCGACTTCCACCTGGTGGCTCCCGTCGTTCTCTCCGCTAAAACGTCCAGCTTAGTGGGCGATTCCCTCGCAGCTCCGGGTCCGGAAACAACCTCCCACGACCCACGTCTCACTCTGAGATCCCACTCAGAGATCCGACGATGCCGGTTCGGGACCTGCGTCGGTGATCACGATCAGCAGGCGGGACAGGATGCGAGCCGTCGCGCCCCACACGGTCTCGCCGGGAAGCTCGAAGAACGCCATCGGTCGGTAGGCGCCCCAGAGATCCCAGAGTTCCTCCCGATAGGCCTCGGGATGGAGAAGTTCCGAGACCGGCACCGCGAACGCGTCGACGACTTCCCGAGGGTGGGGCTTCAGCACCGGGCGCTCGGACAGCACCCCCACGAAAGGACTGATGGTGAAGGCCGACGCCACCGTCGCGATGGTGTCGAGTTCGATGACAACCTCGACCGCATCCGGCTCGAGCCCGATCTCCTCGTAGGCCTCGCGCAATGCGGCGGCGACGAGGCTGAGGTCGCTCGTCTCGCGCTTGCCGCCGGGAAACGCGATCTCCCCCTGATGCGATGGCATGGTCTCAGGCCGCTTCGTCAGCACCACGTGAGTCTCGCCGCCGTCCTCGAAGAGCGCGACGAGCACCGCGGCCTCACGCGCATCGGTCACGTCGAAGGTCGGACCCAGCGGCGGACCGGCTTCACGCAGCCGCTCAACCGCGGTGGCAAGTGGGACCAACCGCTCGGTCGGGCCCAGTGCAGACCACGCCGGGAGCTCACCCGGGCGCGTGCCGGGCGGGCGCGGAATCCGCTGACGTCCTCCCCGCTCGACCATCGCCGGACACTACCGATGCACCGCTTCGACCCACCCCTTCCCGCAACTCGCACCAAATACGCAAGCCTGGGCTTGCAAAAAACGCGTGAGTTGGCGCAGTCAGCGCAACCCTCACACTCGCTCGGATTCCGGACACTGGAGCGGATCGGGCTGGAGCGGCGCGCCGTCGACGGGGCACACCACTCGCCGCGCCGACCGACGAGTGCGCTGGTCCGCGCGCAGGCCGACGAAGCACAGCGGGCCGGCGCACGCGGCAACGATCGCGACGATGACCAGCGCGGTACGAAAGGCGGTCGTGACCTCCCGCGCGCCCGATGCGGCGGGCAGGCCGGCGACCACGGGGATCACCGCAAGCGACGCCAGGCTCGCGGTGCGCGCGATGGCGTTGTTCACCCCCGACGCCACACTCACGTGATCGGGATCGGCGGCGGCCATGACCGTGGCGGTCAGCGGCGCGACGAAGGCAACGAGTCCGGCGGCGAAGACCAGCGCGCCCGGGAACACGTCCGAGATCCACGATGCGTTCGGTCCGATGCGAGTGAACAGCAGCAGTCCGATGCCGACGACGATCGGCCCCACCGTGAGTTGCAGGCGCGGGCCGATGCGCTGGGCCAGCGCGCCGGACGGCGCGGAGAAGATCAACATGATGATCGTCACCGGCAGCAACGCCGTGCCCGATCGCAATGCGGACCAGCCGCTCGCCACCTGCAACTCGTAGGCGATGAGGAAGAACGTCACGCCGAGCGCGCCGTAGAGCAGCACGGTGGCGAGATTCGTCACCCGGAACGCGCGGTTCCGGAACAGCGCGGGCGGCACGAGCGGGTCCTGCGCCCGGAACATCCGCAGCACGAACCCCGCAATGGCCACCACGGCGAAACCGCCCGCCCCGAGGACTGCGGCATCGGTCCAGCCGCGCGGGCCCGCTTCGGTCAACGCCCACGTACTCGCCGAGAGCGCAACGACCGCGAGCAGGACACCGATGACGTCGAGCCTGCCCGTCGCGTGAGGGTCGCGCGTCTCGGGAACCGCAACCCGAGCGCAGACGATGACGGCGACCGCGATCGGCAGATTGATCAGGAACGCCCACCGCCAGCCCGGCCCGTCGACGAGCACGCCGCCAAGGAACGGGCCGATCGCACCGGCGATGCCGCCGAGCCCAGACCACGCGCCCACCGCCGCGGCGCGGTCGCGTTCGCGAAAGCTGGCCTGGAGAATCGCGAGGCTTCCGGGAGTGAGCAGCGCGCCACCGATGCCCTGCAGCACGCGCGCGATCACGAGCGTCTCGATGTTCGGCGCGACACCACACAACATCGAAGCCATCGCGAACCATGCGGTGCCGATCACGAAGACGCGTCGCCGCCCGAACCGGTCGCCGAGCGCGCCGCCCAGCAGGATCAGGGATGCGAGCGCAAGGAGATAGCCGGTGAGCACCCACTGAAGAGCGCTGACATTCGCGTGGAAGTCCGAGCCGATGTGCGGCAACGCCACGTTCACCACGGTCGCGTCGAGCGCGG
>JANLTQ010000012.1:0-7991 GCA_031363005.1 Acidimicrobiia bacterium
CTACGACGACGCACTCCGCCGTCGTGTCCTTGAACACCTCGACACCGAGGCCGGATTGCGCGCCGCACTGGAGCGGGGCGACCTGGTCCTGCATTGGCAACCCGAGTTCGACCTCGCTACCGGCCGGGTCAGTGGGGTCGAAGCCCTCGTCCGCTGGCAGCACGAGGAACGTGGCCTCCTGCTCCCCGGGGAGTTCCTCGGTGCGGCCACACTCGCCGGACTCGACGCACCCCTTGGCGGCTTCGTGCTCGAAACTGCGTGCCGCCAGTTCCGGGAATGGGTTGATGCGGGTGTGGCACCCGCACGGTTCTGGCTCAACTTGAGCCCGGCCCAACTCGCGTGGAACGGGACCATCGACAAGGTCAACGACGTTCTCCGCGCCCACGGTCTCACTCCCGGCCAGCTCGGCTTCGACGTGCCGGAACCTGCGATCGCCGACATCGATAGAGCTCGCCGTGCGAGCGCCGAACTCGCCGGTCTTCGTGAGCTCGGCTGCGCGATCGCCATCGACGACTTCGGCACTGGGCATGCGTCGCCCCTCGCCGTCCGCCGGTACGCGATCACTCACGTGAAGCTCGATCGCTCGCTGGTCCAAACGGGAGCCGAGGGCGATCCCATCCTCCCGGCGTTGATGAGCCTCGCCAAGATGCTCGATGTCACCGCCATCGCAGAGGGGATCGAGACCGAGGAGCAGCTGGAACGAATTCGACGCGCCGGATGCGTCGGCGCGACGGGGAACTACTTAGCGCCCGCCGCGCCGGCCGAGATCGTTACTGCGTTACTGAGCGACCACCAGAGCGGCGAACGCGCGTGAGGGCGAGAGCACGCAGCAACTCATTTCGCAGTTGGCGCGGGTCGATCACGTCGTCGTAGCTCATGCGGTCGGCGGACCCGTAGGCACCACCGAGCTCCGCATGCTCCAGCAGGGCGCGAACATCGGGCTCCACGCCGGCCGCATCCGAGCCGGTCTCTGCCGGCATCGCGCCGAGCCGCGCACCCGGCAGCGCCAGCGTGGTGGTCTGGGCGTCGAACGGATTCATTGCCATGAGCGCGGCACCGAAGCCGTGCGCCTTCCTGAGGGTCACGTGCAGCTTCGGTCCCCGGATCCGCGCTTGGGCCTCGAACATCAGCGCAGCCGCGCGCAGGATGCCGGATGCTTCCGCATCGGTTCCGACGGCGAGACCCGGCGTGTCGGCGAGGAACACCACCGCCAGCCCGAACGCCCCGACCACGCTGAGGAAGCGCGCGGCCTTCTCGGCGGCATCCCGATCGATCACGCCGGAATGCGCAGCCGGATTGTTCGCCACCACGGCCACCGACTCACCGCCGATCCGCCCCAACGCGGTGACCAGCGACCTTCCGAAATCGGGTTGGATCTCGAGCAACGACGCCGGGTCGAGCAGCAACTCAACGGCGGGTCCGATGTCGTAGGTCAGGCGCGGGTCGGCGGGGATGAAGTCAAGGATCTCGTCGAGAACTCGTTCGCCCGGGCCGTCGATTGCCGGAACCATGACCGCGGCGTTGGTCGGAAAGTACGAGAGATACCGGCGAACGAGATCGAGCGCCTGGCGGTCGTCGACGACGACGTTGTGGACGACGCCCGAGCGCGTGCTGTGCATCGTGGCGCCACCCAGTTGCTCGCGGCTGACCTCCTCACCGGTGACCGCTGCGACCACAGGCGGGCCCGCGGCGAACATCGCTCCGCCGTGCACCATGACTGTGAAATCCGTGAGCGGCGCAGTCAGCGCGCTCTGTCCCGCACTCACGCCCATCACGACCGACACCGTCGGTACATGACCCCGGAGTCCGACGAGGGCCTGGAAGTCGTTCGGCGCGTGCGGCAATGCCTCGAATGAGTTCTGCGCGCGCTCGCCTGCACCTTCGAGCAGCATCACCAGCGGAACCTGCTCCTGCGCCGCCAGCTGCACCAGCCGATGTCGTTTGGCCTTGGTTGCGACACCGATCGAGCCGCCCATCACGGTGAAGTCTTCGGCGCCTACGACCAGTGGGCGGCCGTCGATAGAACCGTGGCCGGCGACGAACGCGTCCGCGGGTGTCGCGGGCGACATCCCGTGACCCACGCTGCCGGCATGCAAACCGATTTCCCGGAACGAATCGGCGTCGAGGAGCTGATCGATCCGGGCCCGGGCATCGAGTCGACCGCGCTCACGCTGGCGGACGAGGCTTTCGGGTCCGCCCATGGCCGCCGCGGCGCGGCGGCGCACTTCGAGATCCTCGATCAGGGGGGCCCACCCGTTGTCGTGATCAGTCATGACCGGGTCGGCATCGTGGCGGCAAGCGCGTCCGCGTGGTGGTCACCGCCGCCGAACTGAGTCTCGAAGATCCAGGCCCGTTTCAGGTAGAGGTGCACGTCGACCTCCCACGTGAACCCCATCCCGCCGTAGACCTGCGTTGCACTCCTGCCGTTCAGGATCGCGGCCTCGCCGGCCATCAACTTCGCGCCGGCAACCGCGCGCGCCAAGGGGCCCGTCGTCCCGTCGTCCATGACGCACGCGGCGGTATGTACCGATGCACGCGCGAGCTCGGCCCGCACCGCCATGTCCGCACAGATGTGCTTGACCGCTTGGAAGGACCCGATCGGCCGATCGAACTGCTGACGCTCCATGGCGTACGCAACCGACATCTCCGTGAGCCGATCCGCCATCCCCACGCAGTAGGCCGCGGTGAGCAACGCACCGGAGTTCCAGAGTTCGTCGGCCGACTCGTCCAGCCGCGACCCACCGACGACTCCCTTGTCGGTGCGCCAGACGGGCGTCAGTGGATCGAGCGGCCATTCCTCGGGGCCGCTCGAGTGGAACGAATCGGCCGGCGCCAACATCGCCACGAGTTCGTCCGCTTCGACGGGGTGAATGCGCAGACCGACAGCGATGACGTCGTCCACCAACCCCAGAAACTCGATGAACGCCGAGCCGGCAAGCTGCGCGTCATACCCCGTCGTCACTCGCTCGCGCCCGAAGCACCACACGAGCGGTCCGGGAACGAGGCCGCGCCCGAGTTCCTCGTACACCACCGCGGCATCGGTCCAGGCGAATCCGTCGGCCCGCAGGGAGAAGACTCCGGCGGCCGCAAGTTCTTCGTGCACGCTGCGATCGAAACCCTCACGGACGCGTGACATGGGAAAGCGACCCTCGACCAGCGCACGAATGCCATCCCGCAATGCAACCTGATCGTCGCTCAGATCGAAGTTCATCTCGGCTCCCTTGGCATGCCGAGGACGCGTTCGCTCAGAATGTTGCGTTGGATCTGGGAGGTACCGGCGGCGATCGGGAACGCGAGCGAGCGAAGTCGCTCCTCCACGAATGGACCTTCGGCATCGACCGTCAGCACGTTGCGTTCGAGGACCCGCAATGCCAGTTCACCCATCTTCTGACACACCTCGCTGTACGCGAGTTTGATCATGAACGGTCCCCGTCCGGCGACACCCCGCGCCGACTGCGTGACGTTGCGCTTCGTGAGCGCCCAGATCGCATCGAGTTCCGCCGCGATGTGACCGAGCTCGCGGCGGTGGGCGGGATCGGTGACGTAGGGAGCGAGGTCCTCGACCAAGCGCGTGGCATCGACGAGGTCACTCACGAATGCGGTCCCACGCTCGAAGGCCAGGGTGACGTTGGTGACGCGCCAGCCATCGTTCTCCTCGCCGACCCGGCAATCCACCGGCACCCGGACCTCGTCGAGGAAGAGCTCGGCGAACTCCGACGAACCCAGGACCGTTTTCAGGGGACGCACTTCGATGCCCGGAAGGTCCATCGGCAGCATGAGCCACGTGATGCCCTTGTGCTTGGGCGCATCGGGGTTCGTGCGAACGAGCAGTTCGCCGAAGTCACCGATCTGACCGTACGAGCACCAGATCTTCTGGCCCGTCACTACGTAGTGATCGCCGTCGCGCACCGCACGGGTGCGGAGGGAGGCGAGATCCGAGCCGGCGCCAGGCTCCGAGAAGCCTTGGCACCACACTTCATCGCCGCGCAAGATCTTGGGAAGGTGAGCTGCCTTCTGCTCCGGCGTCCCTTCCGCCACGATGGTCGGGCCGGCGTGCAGGAGCCCGACGAAGTTCACGCCCACGTACGGAGCACGCGCTCGCGTCGTCTCCTCCAGGAACACCAACTGTTGGCTCGGCGGTGCAGCTTGGCCGCCGTACTCCTTGGGCCAGTTCAGACCGGCGTACCCGGCATCGAACAGTCGGCGTTGCCAGTCCGTGTCCCACACGCGGCGGGCGTCCCAGTCGTTGCGCGCCGGTTGGGGCGCCAGATCGGGAAGAGCACTCGCCAGCCACGCGCGCAGCTCGGTTCGAAAGGCTTCGTCAGCGTCGGAGAAACGGAGATCCATGAGGGCAGGGATACTAGGGAAATGCCCCGCGAATCCTCGGGTCTTGGTTCCCCCCAGAACCGCGCGATGCGCCTATCCGCTCGCCCTCTTAGCGACTGTCCCGGCGAGCACGATTCCCCGGCGCACCGCCGCCACCCTCTCGACGCGCACTGCCGGCATTGTCCCGACGTGGGGCACCGGCACCGTTCTCACGACGAGGAGCTCCGTTGTTCTCTTGCCGTGCGCCGCCTTCGATCCGGGCCTTACCGCCGCCGCCTTCGCCGCGCGAGGTTCCGCTCGATTCGTGCCGGCGCTCGCCGCCCTGACCACGACCAGCGCCGTCTCGCCGCGCGCGACCGCGGCCGGCACCACCGGCTGCGCCACCCGCACCACCGCGTCCACTGCGTTCCGGACGGGACCGCTTCTGGGGGCTCCGGTCCGGCTCGGCGAACCCGAGCTCACGCTGCAGGCTCAGACTCGACCGGATCTGGTCGGGCAACACGAACGAGATGACCACACCGGTCGCGCCCTTGCGTGCTGTGCGACCAGAACGGTGCACGTACGCCTTGGCATCCTCCGGCGGATCGAAGTGCACGACACACGCCACGTCGTCGACGTGGATGCCGCGAGCGGCAACGTCGGTGGCGATCAAGGCATGAACCCGACCGCGTGCGAAATCGGACAACGCGCGATCACGCTTCGCTTGTGAGAGCCCACCATGGATCGGCGCGCTCTCCACTCCGGACTGCGACAACTTTTTCGCGACCTTGTCGGCGCCGTGGCGCGTGCGACAGAACACGATCGTCGGACCCTCGGCATCGATCACTTCGGCGGCGCGTGCGAGGCGGCCTTCGTTCGAAATGCGTTCGAACCGGTGCTCGGCGTCGGCGGCGTCGGTCTCGACTCCGGCAACCTCGTGGCGCACGGGGAACCGCTGGTACTCGTCGGTCAACACGCCGACGGCGCCGTCGAGCGTCGCGGAGAACAGCAGCGTCTGGCGTTCGGGGTTCGTCTGATCGAGGATGCGTCGGACCGCAGGAAGGAAGCCCATGTCCGCCATGCGGTCGGCTTCGTCGATGACCACGGTCTCGACTCGGTCGAGGACCAAGGCGCGCTGCTGGACCAGGTCTTCCAGGCGGCCGGGACAGGCAACGAGAATCTCGACGCCCTTGCGCAGCGCCCGCTTCTGGGGCTCGTACCCGACTCCGCCGTAGACCGCGAAGACGCGCTTGCGGCGAACGTTGGCGAGCGGCTCGAGCTCACGCACGATCTGCGCCGCGAGTTCACGGGTCGGAGCGAGAATCAGCGCACTCGGACGGCGGGGACGAGAGGGTCCGACCCGCTCGACGACCGGCGCACCGAAGGCAATGGTCTTGCCCGATCCGGTCGGGGCGCGTCCGCAGACGTCCTTGCCCGCGAGCGCATCGGGGATGGTTGCGGCTTGCACCGGGAACGGTGCGGTGATGCCTCGCGAAATCAGCGCGGCGACAAGATCGGGCGCGAGCCCAAGATCGGAAAAGCTGGACACTTTTGACACTCCTCACCCGCTCAGCGGGTTCTCTTCCGCGCGACGGAAGGACGGGAATGTCTCCAGCGCGGTCGTCCACGAGATGTGAACAGGAGTGACTGTACTCGGTACGTGGTGGTGAGACCCCACTGCGTGACCGACGGCTCACTGACCGGCAGACGTCAGCACTTCGCCGGTCGGCCGTCGGTAGGGTCACGACATGCCCGAGACCGGCCCTGCGGTGACGCCCGAACCTCCGTACTACGCCGTGATCTTCAGCTCGGAACGCACCGGGGAACACGCGGGCGAATATGCCGCCGTCGCGGAGTTGATGTTCCGACTGGCGACCGAGCAACCCGGCTACCTCGGGGTCGAGCGTGCCGGCGGAACCGACCTGAACATCACCGTCAGCTACTGGCGCGACGAAGCCTCGATACACGCGTGGCGAGAACATCTGGAGCACACCGTCGCTCGGGAACGGGGCCGGTCCGACTGGTATTCGACCTACACGTTGCGCGTGGCACGCGTCGAGCGAGTGAGCACGTTCACGCGTCCCGATCGTCGGTGATCAACGATGCGCGAAGCGCGGCGATCACATCGGGCTCGAGTCCGACCGACAACGCGTAGTTCTCGATCGAACCGTGCTCGGCACGGAGCGCGTCGAGCACCGTGGTCATCGTCAACGCTTGCGCTCCGTACTGCTGGCCCGCGACTTCGACGGCGGCATCGGTCCCGGAGGCACGCTCGGTGTGCCGAGCGATGATCGTGGGCATCCGGGTCTCGGTGAACGCGAAGTCCGCCACGATGAGTACGTCCGCCACACCACAGAGCCCGAGCACGAGTGCGGAGGTCAGGCCGGTCCGGTCCTTGCCCGCCGCACAATGAAAGACCACCGGCTGACTCGCAGCATCAGCAATGACTCGCAGCACCGCCGCGAAGCGGGTGCCGTACTCCTCCAACATGAACAAATAGATCTCGTCGAGCGTTTGGAACGTCCGCGCTTTGCGTTGCCGGCGCGTCGTCGGCTCGGGCTCCCTGGTCGAGTCGACGATCGGCAGGTGAAGCTGGCGCACGTGGGCCTGCAACGGACCGTGTCCGTATTCCTCGACCTCGTGGTCGGCGCGCAGGTCGATCACGGTGCGAATGCCCACCTCCTGACGCAACTGCTCCACATCCCGCTCGCTCAGACCACTCAAGGAGTCACTGCGAAATACCTGCCCGCGCCGCACGAAGCGCGCGTCGACGGTGGGGTGGCCACCCAGGTCCCGGAAGTTCGCCGGGCCGTCGAGGGAGACCAGGTGCTCAGCGGTCAAGGTCGAGTCCGAGCATCCGGATCGCGTTGCCGCGCACGATCTTGTAGACGACGTCTTCGGGCAAGTGGCCCATCATCGCGTCGGCCACCGCCAGGGTGTTCGGCCAGGTCGAGTCGGTGTGGGGATAGTCCGTCTCGAAGGTGACGTTGTCGACGCCGATGCGATGCAGCGATTCGAGCCCGTGGATGTCGCGGAAGAAGCAGCCGTAGACCTGTCGGAAGTAGTACGACGACGGCGGCTCCGGAATCAGGTCCTTCACGCCACCCCACGCCCGATGTTCCTTCCAGACGTCGTCCACCCGCTCGAGGATGTACGGCAACCATCCGATCTGCCCCTCGGAGTACGCGAGCTTGAGGTCGGGATAGCGCACCAGCACACCGGAGAACAGAAAGTCCGACAGGCTCGCCATCGCGTTCCCGAAACTCAAGCTGGCGGCCACCGCGACGGGCGCGTCAGCAGACGTCGCGGGCATACGCGAACTCGATCCGATGTGCATGCACACGACCGTCTGCGTCTCCTGGCACGCCACGAAGAACGGATCCCACTCCCCCGTGTGGATGCTCGGCAGACCGAGGTGCGGTGGAATCTCGGAGAAACAGACCGCCCGCACTCCGCGCGCTGCGTTACGGCGCACCTCGGAGGCTGCGAGTTCCGCATCCCACAACGGCACGATGATCAGCGGCACCAGCGCGCCGTTGCTGTCACCGCACCATTCGTCGACCATCCAGTCGTTGTACGCGTACACGCACGCCTCGGCGACGGAACGATCCTTCGCCTCGAGAAATGTCTGACCACAGAATCGGGGGAACGACGGGAAGCACAACGATGCCTCGACGTGGTTCATC
>JANLTQ010000015.1:0-1569 GCA_031363005.1 Acidimicrobiia bacterium
GCCTTCGCTCGGCTGACGCCAGCCGACCGGGGCGGCGCTGGTGACACCGGACGATGAGGTAATCGCGGTGCGGTGCTCGCGGTTCGGGGCGATCGCGATCCGGTGATGAGATCAGTCACCCAAGGCGCGCATGAGGTCGGCGAGGAGGTCGTCGAGGGACTCGAGGCCAACCGAGAGGCGCAGGAGTGCGGGATCCACTTCGAGGGGCGAGCCGACGACGGAGGCGTGCGTCATCCGGCCGGGGTGTTCGATCAGTGACTCAACTGCGCCGAGCGACTCGGCCAGAGTGAACAGCTCGGTGCGGGCGGCGATCTCAAGCGCCTCGGTCTCGCCCCCCGAGGCGATGAAGCTCACCATCCCGCCGAACGCGCGCATCTGACGCGCCGCGATCGCGTGACCGGGGTGGCCCGGCAATCCCGGGTACAGCACTCGGGCCACGGCCGGATGATCGTCGAGCATGGCGGCGATCGCCGCCGCGCTCTCGCAGTGTCGGTCCATCCGCACCGCGAGCGTCTTGATGCCGCGCAGCACGAGATAGCAATCGAAGGGTCCGGGGACGGCACCGGTGGCGTTCTGGATGAACGCCACCTGGTCCCCGAGATCGGGATCCGCCACCGCGACGAATCCACCAATCGTGTCCGAGTGGCCGCCGAGATACTTCGTGGTCGAGTGCACCACCACATCTGCACCGAGCGCGAGCGGCTGCTGGAGATACGGAGTCGCAAACGTGTTGTCCACCACCACCCGCACACCATGCGCGTGTGCGACGGCGCTGACCGCGGCGATGTCCACGATCCCGAGCCCCGGATTGGTCGGCGTCTCGATCCACACCACGCGCGTGTTCGGCGTGAACGACTCCGCGAGTCGCTCCGGGTCGGTGAGGTCGGCCGCCGCCCACTCGACGCCGGTGTCGGCGTAGACGCGAGCGACGAGCCGGAACGTGCCGCCGTACGCATCGCGCGGCAACACCACGTGGCCTCCCGGCTTCACCAGTGTCCGCAGCACCGCGTCCTCCGCAGCCATACCGCTCGCAAAGGCGAGGCCGCGCGCCGCGCCCTCGAGGGTCGCGAGACACGTCTCGAGCGCGGTACGCGTCGGGTTGCCGGTTCGGCCGTACTCGAACCCTGCGTGCTTGCCCACGGCGTCCTGGGCGAACGTGGTCGCGAGGCTGATCGGGGTGACGACCGCACCCGTCGACGGATCCGCCGGTTGCCCCGCGTGGATCGCCTGCGTCTCGAATCCGAATCCGGTTGCGTCGTCGTACTCGTCTGGTTCCGCGTCCGTGGCGCTCACGCCGCACCCTTCGACGCGAGGTATCCGAGTACGTCGCTGCGGCTCAACAAGCCGACCGGATGTCCGCCGTCGACGATCAGCAGCGTCGCCGAACGGTCCAGTGCTTCGACAATCTTCGCGACCGGTTCGCCGATGCCGATCATCGGCATAGCCGGACTCATCAACTCTCGGACCGGCTGGTCGAGCGCGGCCGAGTCTCGGAACGCGAGTTCCATGAGCGACAACTCATCGAGCATGCCGCTGACCTCTTTGGCCGCGAGCGGAAGCTCCTTGCTC
>JANLTQ010000036.1:0-1994 GCA_031363005.1 Acidimicrobiia bacterium
GCCGCAAAAGCGCGGCTCAGCAAGTCACTCCATCTGGATGACCCCTTCATCGTTCAGTACGGACGCTGGTTCGTCAACGCGGCCCAGGGTGATTTCGGACTCAAGTACACCGGCACCGGTGACAACGCCACAACCGGTACGCCAGTCAGCACGATCGTCGGGAAAGAACTTCCGGTGTCGATCGAGCTGATGATCTACGCCCAGCTCCTTGCTCTGGCGATTGCGCTTCCCCTTGGGATCTACACCGCATACAAGAACGGCTCGAAGATCGACAAGGTCACGAACATCGTGATGTTCGCGATGCTGGCCATGCCGGCGTTCCTTGCCGGGCTCGCGCTCCAGGTCTGGGCGGCGAAGAACCCGAATGCGGGGTTACCCACCCAGTACACCGGCGTCGGTGATTTCCCGCTCACACCGTTCACCAACGAGAACTTCACCCAAATGCTGCTCCCCACGATCAGCCTGGCGATTGCCCAGATCGCGGTCTACATGCGGCTGCTGCGCTCGGACATGATCGCCACGCTCCAAGAGGACTTCATCACGACCGCAAAGTCGAAGGGCATCCCGGCGCGCCGGGTACTGCTGCGCCACGCGTTCCGCCCGTCGAGCCTCACCTTGCTCACCGTCGCCGGACTGAACGTTGGTGCGCTCATCGGAGGCGCCATCATCGTCGAGCAAATCTTCAACCTCCCGGGTATTGGTTTCGAGTTAGTCAGGTCGATCCTCGGGAGTCAGGTCATCGAAACGCAGGCCATCATCGCGATCATTGCGATCATCTACGTGCTCGTGAACTTCCTCGTCGACATCCTGTACACCGTCCTCGACCCTCGGATTCGTCATGCCCGAGCAATCGCCTGACGGCGGGCAGGACGTCGCCACCGCGCTCGCGCGCGACGAGGCTGCGTCGCCCGCCTTTCCGAACCCGACTGCGCTCGCCATCGCTGCGGTCGAGGCTGACCCGGGACGGTCCAAGACGAAGGGCATCGGATTCGGCGGCTGGCTGTGCGTGATCTGGCTTGCCCTCCTGATCGTGATCGCCATCGCCGGCTTCGTCACCGGACAGAAGATCCCCGGGTTGCCGGATCCGAAGAACGACGTCGGTGACTTCAAGCTGGACATGTTCGCCTCCGGCCATTTCTTCGGCACCGACAGCAGCGGACAAGACGTGCTTTCCCTCGTGGTCAACGGAACGTCCGCATCGATGTTCATCGGTTTCTTCTCGGTGTTGGCCGGCTTCGCCGTCGGCGGTCTGTTCGGGATTCTCGCCGGCTACTTCAAAGGTCGCGTCGGTGCGGTCCTCGGTTCGACCACCGACATCCTTCTCGCCTTCCCACCCCTGGTCCTTGCGATCTCGATCGTGAACTTCCTCGGCAACTCGCTGTTCTGGGTCACGATGGCTCTCGCCATTGTTTCGGTACCGGTGCTGTCGCGGATTGCCCGCGCTGCGACGCTGTCGTGGGCGGAACGCGAGTTCGTCACCGCGGCGCGTGCCCAGGGCGCCAAACACGGTCGCGTGATGATCAAGGAGTTGGTCCCGAACGTGCTGCCGGCGATGCTGTCCATCGCGCTCCTCGGCATCGCCGTCGTCATCGTGGCCGAAGCCGGTTTGGCCATCGTGGGGGCCGGTGTCGACAAGGCCACCATCACCTGGGGCTCGATCATCAACGACGGTCGCGGCGACATCAGCTCCGCCCCACACATTGTGCTCATTCCTTCGTTCATCATTTTCCTGACTGTGATGGCGCTCAACTATCTCGGTGACGCGTTACGCGCCAAGTTCGACGTCCGGGAGAGCGCGCTGTGAGCGAGGCGTCGACCACCACGAACCGATATCGCATTCGCCAAGCGGGGCCCGACCGGCCCGGCCCGAAGGGCCAAGAGGGGATGCGATGAGCCCACGTCGGCGACGGTCGAACATCGGAACGGAGCGCTTCGAGGCGGCACCGCTCGACGGTCCGCTCCTCGAAGTCAAGGATCTGAAGACGGCGTTCAAA
>JANLTQ010000053.1:0-3299 GCA_031363005.1 Acidimicrobiia bacterium
GACGCTGCGCGCGCCCCTCGCGTGGGAAGCAGTCCAGCCCCTGCCGCGACTCGACGATCCCGCGGCGGATCGGGCTGAACGGCGACGGCTCGCAGAGTCGGAACAAGAGTTCTGGGCCGACATCCATCCCGAGTTCATGACCATGCACGAGCTCGCGAGCGATCTGCCGTGTGAGTGCGTCCACTTCCTTGCGTACGACTTCGCCGGCCCCTACTGGTCGATGCACTACGACACGCCCGGCTTCACCGGTTGGCAGCTCGAACACCTCGATGCGCTCGAACGCGTCTACCGACTGCATCGCCGCATGCTGCAGACCTTCCAACACGCCGGCGATCCGCGCGGCCCCCTCCCGAGCGGCGACCCGCGCCGGTGGTTGTTGAAGTCACCGGCCCACGTATCGACCTTGCCGCAGCTCTTCTCCGAATATCCGGACGCGCTCGTGATCCACACCCATCGCGACCCCCGCAAGTTCATCGCGTCCCTCACGAGCCTGCTCGGCGTGCTGCGATTCATGCGCAGTGACACCGTCGACGTCGAAGCCCTCGGACCGATGATGGAGATCACGTACCAAATGTTTCTGGAAGGTGCAATCGCGCAGCGGTCGGACGGTTCGGTGCCCGCCGACCGAATCGTCGACTCCCACTTCGTCGACCTCATGGCTGATCCGGTCACCCAGGTGCACGGGCTCTACGACCAGCTCGGCTTCGACTGGCCACGACGCTCGCATCCGCGACTACCTGGCCAACAAGCCGCGCGCCAAGCACGGCACCCACAGCTACACCTTTGAGTCCGTCGGCCTCGATGAGGACCACGTGCGCGCGACCTTCGCGAACTACGTCGCCCACTACGGCATCACCGAGGAGTAGCCCACCCCAGTTCAGGGCGCCAAAGAGTCGATGCTGACGACGGACGCCTGCGGGGTCTCGACCGGGCCTTCGGGAAGCATGAACCGCCAGAAGACGAGGCCGAACCATTTCCCCTCGGTGTCGATCCAGTTGGCCACACCGGGGTTGCGGTTCGAGATGACGACGGTGAACCACCCGTCGTCGTCGAGCTGGGTCTGGGCGCGGTTGAGCGACACCGAACGGTGGACGTAGTCGTAGGTCTGCAGATACCGGTTCCAGAGCATGACGTTGGCGCATCGACACTCCGGCCACCGGGCGCGCATCACCAGCGCGTCGTCCGGGCCGAGCACGTACGGTGCCATCGAATACGCCGCGTCGATCGCAGCGAGCGGATGATCCGACGGTGTGACCGGCGCCGGAAACACGTTCGGTTCGGTGGACACGAACGCGGGTTGCGTACGCGAGCCTGGCGGACCCATCTCCACCGTGCGCGACGCCACGTAGTTGGCCACCCGTCGAAGTCCGGCGGCGACCGACGCGTCCGACGGTGGTGGTGGCGGCTCCGATGCGCCAATCACCTCGACGGCGAGTCGCACATCGCGCACCGGTTCGGCGCCCGGACGCCACAACTCTTCCCAGTAGTGGCGCGACGTGATGCGCGTGGTGGCGTCGGTCAACGGCATCCAGTTCCGGTCCTGCGCCGGACCACCGAGCCGGATCGCGAAGTCTCCGGACGCGTCGACGTCGAACTGGGTGTCGTTGATGATCCCGCCGGTGCGGTCGGGATAGCCGCCGTCGCCCCCACCTTCTTCGAGGGTGAAGCTGGTATAGATCGCACCCGCGGTGTTCCCGGTCACGAGGTACTCGTACGCGTTCGACACCGCGGTATCGAAGTAGATGGCGTCGGCGTTGTCGCCGAGACTCTTCCGAGTGGTACTGACGATCGGCCGGAACACGGGAGTGGTCGGGTCATCCTCGAAGTGACCCAGCAATCCGCCTTCGAGCAGATGCGCGACCGCGCGCAGTGCGCCCGCCGTGTCCTCCGCGCCGGCAATCCCCCACTCGTCGCCCGCGTACCGATCCGCGACCTCACCGAGCGTCGTCAACAACTCGTTGAACGCGGTACGGCTCTCACTGGCTTCCGTTGTCATGGTGATTTCCCCCGCGATTTGTGTACGAGCCATCAGGAAGAGAACCCGTTCTAGTCTCTCCCGATGCGCATTGACATCGACGCCCTCATCGACGCCGCCTGTGCCGAGGCGGGATCCGATGACTTCGGTGCCCCGACCTGGCGGGAGCCGCTCGACGTGCTGGTCGACGCCTTGGATCGCGAAGCCGAGCTCAACGACATCGGCCAGGTGATGGTCCCCGGCGACATCACCGGCTACCTGCGGGACCGACTCACCATTACCGCCGAACGCAACCGACACCCCGAGATCGCACGCGCGGATGTCGTCCCGCCGATCGTGATCGTGGGTCAGGGTCGTACCGGCACCACGATCCTCCACGATCTGCTCGCCCTCGATCCCGCCACTCGGGTGCCGCTCACCTGGGAGGTGGACCACCCGTCGCCGCCACCGGAAACCGCCACCTACGACACGGACCCTCGCATCGCCGAAGTGGACGCCACCCTCGAGATGGTGGACCTCGTCCTCCCCGGATTCCGCGCCATGCATCCGATGGGCGCCCGCCTCCCGCAGGAGTGCGTTCGGATCACCGGTTCGGACTTCCGGTCCATGATCTTCCCCACGCAGTACCGGGTGCCGAGCTACGGACGCTGGCTCCTCCACAACGCCGACATGGCACCGCTCTACGCGTGGCACCGCATCTTCTTGCAGCATCTGCAGTCTCGTCACCCGACGGACCGGTGGGTCCTCAAGTCCCCTGGTCACATCTGGTCGCTCGGTGCGCTCCTCGCCGAGTATCCGAACGCGGTGCTCGTACAGACGCATCGCGATCCGCTGCGCGTCATCGCGTCGATCAGCTCACTGGTCGCGAAACTCCGAAAGCTGGCCACCGACCGCACCACAGTTCCCGAGGCGGCAGCTGAGTTCGCGGAGTACATCATCGAAGGACTCGATCGGTCGGTTGCGGTTCGCAAGGACGGCACCGTCGATCCGACACGCGTGATCGACCTCCAGTTCGCCGAGTTCATGAAGAACCCATTCGGCACCATCGGCGCGGTCTATGACGCGCTCGGACTCGAGCTCACCGCCGAGACCGAACAACGGATGCGGGACTACCTCACGGCCAACCCCCAAGGTGCGCACGGCGTACACACCTACACCTGGGACGCGACCGAACTCGACGAAGCGCAGTGGCGTGAACGCGCCCGCCCGTACCAGGACTACTTCGAGGTCCCAACCGAATCCTTAAGATAGCGCGCCGGGTTCGCACGCCAAGGCCGCCCGTTCTCGTCAACGCTCAGTCGAGAGGTCGAGAGGTCGAGAGGTC
>JANLTQ010000187.1:0-5270 GCA_031363005.1 Acidimicrobiia bacterium
GAAGGTGGCGTCGCCGACCTTGGGCTCGGCGTCGGCCGCGCTGATCTCGTTGATCGTGGTCTTCGTCTGCGCGAGGAGCTCGCGAAAGGATGGCATTGGGGCGCTCCGGAGGCAGGAGGGATGTGCGAAGTACGGGATGAAAGGCTACCCGGCGGGTCGGATATTCCCAACCTGGCGCACCAGGGCGGGGAGCAGGGTCCCGAGGGGGCCATGATCGAGGGCGTCCGCGACTCCGTCGAACGGGGTCTCCTGCGCGTTGAAGATCACCAACCGGGCGCCGTTGCGGAGCGCGATCTCCGGGAGTCCGGCGGCCGGGTACACGCCGAGCGAGGTGCCGAGCGCCACGAAGACATCCGAACGGGCCGCGGCGCGTTGGGCGCGGTCCAGGTCCGCGGGCACGAGGTTCTCGCCGAAGCTGATCGTGGCGGACTTGAGGATCCCACCGCAGGCGAGACACGCCGGGTCCTCCTCGCCGGCGCGCACTCGGTCGAGAGTCTCCGCCATCGGTCCCCGCCAACTGCACGCCAGGCACTTGGCGAAATGCACCGTGCCGTGGATCTCGACGATGCGGCCCGGGTCGAGTCCAGCGGCCTGATGCAGTCCGTCGATGTTCTGGGTGACGACGGTGTGCACGCTCGCGAGCCGGGCGAGGTCGGTCACGGCACGGTGACCGTCGTTCGGTTCGGCCGTCCACATCTCGGAGTTCACCCGGTGCTGCCAGGCCGCCTTCCGGACTTCGGGGTCGGCCACGTAGTACTTGAGGTTTGCGGTCTTCTCGGCGGCGGGGTTCTTCGTCCACACACCCTGGGGGCCACGGAAGTCCGGGATGCCGGACTCGGTGGAGAGGCCCGCGCCGGTGAGGATCACGATGGACTGTGCGTCGCGGAGCCAGGTGGCGACGGTCTCGAGATCGGTGTCGGTCATCGCCGGCCGAGGGTACCGGCCAATGGGTCGCGCGCGAAAAGAATGGCGGTGGGCGGAGCGCTCCGGGGCGGAGGAGGAGGGGTTCGGCGCGCCCCACCCACCGGATCTTGGATGGAGTCAGGCGGCGGTGGTGCGCTCGCTGGTCTCAGGGGTGATCGCCGCCGTGCCGTCAGCGGTTGTCGCGTCGTCGATCGCGGCGAATGCCAAACGGTGCCGTTCGTGCGCCCACTCGGCGCTCTCCCGGCAGACGCTCGGATGAAAGCCGATGCTGAGCAGCGTGTGCTCGACCTGACCGAGTTGCTCGCGTTGTTCGAAGAGCGCGAACGCCACGCGCCGAGCCCGGCGGCGTGCGTGCTCGAGTGGTGATTCGCCGAGTTGGGTGTCCACCCAGTCTTGGTGTTCCCGCTGGAGTGAAAGCGGAAGGCGATGCATGTGGCGGCGGTTCACCGGCGGAGCGTTCCGCCGTACGGCGTAGTGGCCTGGTTTCATCAACACCGCCAGATCGAACTGGATCAAGCGGTCGACGCTGCGAAACAGCGGCGATGAAGGACCTTCCCGGACTCCGAGTCCGAGCGACTGGGCCAGCTCCGCCACATCGAGCGTGACTGCGTCAGGCGATCGATCGAATGTGGTGGCCAGCCGCCGCAACAAGAGCAGCGTGGTGGGTCCGAGGGTCGGAAGCCAGAACCGCTCGACGTATTCCGAGCGGGGATCGTGCCCGAGGGTGTCGATGATCGGGTCGGTCCAGGGTGTGAGAGTGAGCGTGGCCATGGGAACTCCGGTGGTTGGTTGATCAGGGTGTGGTGTTGAGGGTCGGGAGGGTCAGGACGAGTCCCGGGTGGATGAGGCCGGGGTCGTCGCCGATGGCGGCGCGGTTGGCGGCATAGATCGCTCGCCAACCCCGATCGATGGCTGCGTTCGACGCACTCGGCCCGATCAGGCGTGCGGCGATGTCCCACAGGCAGTCACCGGCGACGACCACGTACTGAACCGAACGCTCTCCGGCGGCTGGTGGATCCGCAGCCGCGGCTGCGGGCGGGGATGGGGCCGGAACGGCAGGAGCAGTCGGGCGCATCGTGGTGGTCGACGGCGTCCGGGCCGGGGCCGGAGCACTGGTCGGGGGTGTCGCCGGAAGACGGCGGTGGAGCACGGGTGCCGGCGATGGACTCGGGGTGGCGACCGGTGCGGGAGGCGGTTGGGCTGCGGGCGGCGCCAGCGGCTGCGCCGATGCCGAGGCGGTCGCCGGCGCCACAGCGGTGGTGGGGACACTCGGCGATTCGAGCCAGCCCCGAAGCGAGGTGTCGGCCGATGCGACGGACGGCATGGCGACCGAGGCGGCCGTTGCGAGCAGCGTCAGGATCCCGACTGCGATTCGATGCACCGTGGCCGGCACCAGGCGGTCGGCGACCCGGACCAGGACTGAATCGGAGCGGTGTCGGCGCATCAGTTCGGCGCACAGCGCCACGGCCAGCAGCGCGGTGCCGACGATGGCCGCTCCACCGGATCCCGTGCGAGCAATATCACGCAACGTGAGTTCGAGGTTCGCCATCCGTGGCCCCTTCGCTTGAGGTGGTCGATCATCCGTGATCGTCGAATATCATTCAATAGCATTCAATTGCCATGAACTAAGGGTGGAATACTGCGGGGTCAACTCCCCAATGTCAAGGGTTTTCTTCGGCTGCCCCCCATCCACACCCACGGCTTCGGTATCTTCGTGACCGTCGTCACCACGGAGGGTGACCGGTCAGGGGAGGGCCACGGATGGATGAATTCGACGTGATCGCCGCGGAGTTACTCGCGAGCGACCGTTACGAGCAGGAAGAGGAAGCGCGCGAAGTCCTCGCGGCTGGAGATGAGCAGACGGGCTTCGCCGAAATGCTCCGGCGGGTCGGAGCCGGGGAGGTCGTCAGTGTCACGCTGCTCGACGGATCGACGCTGCGAGGCCGGGTCAGCCGAGTTGGCATCGACTGGTTCCGAGTCTCGGAGGTCGCGGACGAGCTCGGTACCGCGCGTGCACGTTCACGGCGGGTTCATGAGGTGCGGACGGCGAGCGTCAGCCGGATCAGCCGGGAGACGGGTCGGTGACCGGCGTCCGTCGGCGGGCTTCCGCCTCCAACTCAGCGAGGTACGCCTCGAGCGTCTCGCGGCTGACCCGCCACACGCCCTTCTTGCCGATCTTCAGCGCCGGCAGATCGCCGGATCGCATGAGCGTGTACACCTGGGTCACGGTCACGTTGAGGACCCGTGCGACCTCGGCCGGTTTCAGGAGCGGAGCGGGCAGATCGGCTGACGTCATGGCACTCGCTCCTCTCGTCGCTGGTGGCAGTGAACTGAGTTCGTTTGCGTCCCGCAGCGTACCGCTCCAACCACTTTCGATCGCACGGATCGGAGTCCGGTTATGACGATCGCCCTCCCGGCCCTGCGCCAACTCCGGCTTCCCACCGTCGACACGCGGGTTGTTGGTGGTGTCGTCCTGGTCGCGGTATCGATCATCGGTGGTCTCGGACTCAGTGCCGACCCCGAACCCACCACGCCGGTGTACGTCGCTGTGGCCGACCTGGATGCGGGGCACGTGTTGACGTCGAAGGACTTGAAGGTGGCCGAGCTCCGCGCGCCGGTCTCGACCCTGGATGGTCTCGCACGGCCGAGCCGCGGTGGGGCACCCGTCGGCCGGTCGTTGCAGACACCGCTTCGCGCGAACGCGATGGTGGGACTCGACGGTCTCGGACCCACTGCGCCGGCCGGTCGGGAGATCACCATTCCGGTGACGCCGGATCACGCGCTCGGTGGCGCGGTTCGCACCGGCGACCGCGTCGATGTCCTGGCGACCTTCGACAAGGGAACGGATGCGGCTCGCACGTTGACGGTCGCGCGGGCTGCGACCGTGCACGGCGTGGTGGCGTCGGACGGTCTCTTCGGTCAGCACGCCGGTGCGATCAGTGCGCTCACCCTCAACGTCGAGCCCGACGCGGCGATTGTCGTCGCCTTCGCGGCGCGCAACGCCGAGCTCGACATCGTCCGTTCGATCGGCACCGGCGAACGTCGGGTCCGGAGCCGGTACGACGCCGGTGACGTGCGATGACGTCAGAAATGCGCTCCGTGCTCGTGTGTTCGGGCGGCGCGGCGTGGGAGCTGGCGTTGGTACGAGGGTTGGGTCGGCCCGAACTCGGGATTCGCGTTGCGCGCCGGTGTGTCGATCACGGTGAACTGTTGGGTACGGCGCTCCGTGATCATCCCCGCGCCGTGCTGGTAGATGCGTCGTTGCCGTGGGTGGATCGCGATCTCGTGACCACGCTGCGCCGCGCCGGGATCGAGACCGTCGCAATCGGCGCATCGGCCCGGCCGCTCGAGCACATCGGCGTTCATTGCCTTCCGGGGGATACCTCTGCGGACGCGGTGTCGACCTTGGTGTTCGGCCTCGATGCAGTGCCGTCAGCCGCGGGGTCGACGCCCGTCGATCGGGGCGCGTCCGCCGACGCGGGCCGACTCGTCGCCGTCTGGGGCGCCGGGGGTGCGCCGGGTCGGAGCACCGTGGCGATCCACCTCGCGATCGAGGCTGCGATTGCCGGCAACCGCACGCTGCTCATCGACGGAGATACGTGGTCCGCGTCGATCGCGCAGAGTCTGGAGCTCGACGAATCGCCGTCGATCACCCAAGCTGCGCGCCTCGCCGCCGACGGTTGGCCCGCGCCGATCACCGAGTGCGTGCAGGCCGGTCCGGAGAATGTCGCGGTACTCGTGGGGTTGGCGCGCGCCGAGCTGTGGCCGGAGGTTCGTGAGGAATCGTGGCGGGCAGTACTTGCGGCCGCCGTCCTCGAGTACGACGTCGTCGTCGTCGATCTCGCGGCCCCGATCGAGGAAGACGAGGAGCTCGCGTTCGACCGCGTGCCGTTCCGACGCAACCTCGCCAGCACGGTGGTCCTCGAACGCGCCGACGAAATCCTGATGGTCGTCGCGTCGGATCCGATCGGGCTGCGGCGCGCGGTCATGGCGCACCAGTCGCTCCTGGCGCGTACCCCGGCCGTCTCCGACGCGAAAGTGATCTTGAACCGCACCCCGCGATCCGGGCGGCGGACGCAGGACTGCTCACGCGCGGTCAGCGCGTGGATCGGCGCTCGCCCAGTGGCGCTCCTGCCGCACGAACCGGACTTCGCCCGAGTGGTCTGGGAGGGCCGTCCGCTGCATGCGGTCACACCGAGATCGCCGTGGCTGCGAGAGCTGCGGGTCCTTTCGAACGCGGTGATGTCGTGACTGCGGTGTCGACGACTGCGGCGATCGAACTGGTCGAGCGAGACGTCCGTGAGTTGCTCGGACGGCGCGAACTCGCGCTCGATGACGACGGCGCG
>JANLTQ010000209.1:0-2283 GCA_031363005.1 Acidimicrobiia bacterium
GAGCCGGTCGAGATTCTCGAGCTCCGTCAACCCACCCTCGGCGACGGGGATGTTGTGGTCGATCTCGAGGTGGTGGCTGATCTCGCACCCTTCGATCGTGCAGACCGGGTCTTTGGCCTCGACCGCGGTGCGGAGATGCGCTGGAATGGTCCGGCCGAAGTGCGATACCCGGGTCACATCGACCCCGTCGACCACGAGACTCTTGAAGATCGAGTCCGAAGCCATTCGGCGTGCGACCGCGACGGGTATCGGGCCGACGCCGGCGACCTCACACGTCTCCCCGGGCTCGGTCCACCCGCGTTCGTAGGCATCTTTGCTCATGTGAACGACCACCGTCGCCAGTGGCCGCGAACCGGTAGAACGCTGCGGTCCGGTCCTGGTGATGACCGACTGCTCACACAGGCGGACCATCGCATCGAACGCAACGGCATCGGGATGTTCCGCGCGGCCGCTCTTGCGGTTGTCTTCGAAGAGGTCGCGTTCGTATGGTTCAAGCGCCGCCATCATCTGGGCGGTTCGGTCCAGGGGTCCCCGGATCTCGATGCTGCCCGACCCGTCGGCGAGGCGACGGTGGCGCAACGACCGTGCGGTGCGAATGCGTTCGTACTGATCGATCTCTGCTTCACGCGACGCTGCCGCGGCGGCAACGCGGTCGCATTCGCTCTTCAGTCCGCGAACACCAGCGGTCTTGGCGGTCTCGAGCAGTGATGTCTCTGCGTTCGGGTCCGCGCTTGCCGCGGCCGAGATCGCGTCGGCTTGGGCGGGGGAGAGGCCACCGGACCGCAACACATCGGACGATGCCGGTAAAGCACGCAAGCGGCGTGCAGTCTCGGACGTACCGCGCGCCGAGCCGACGGTGGTACCGGAGATCGACGCAAGCCACGCCTCCATGTCGCGAAAGCTTCCATCGCCGACCCACGCGCCGGTCTGGTCGAGACGACCGACCGCGAGGAGTTTCCCGGCCGCCGCGAGCTTCTCGAGTTCGACGAAGCTCTCGACCGCAGCACGAGCGTCAGGGCCCGACAACCGGTCGGCGTCGAACCGGCCAACGAGGGAGCGGGCGTGCTTGACGAGTGAGTGCAGCTCTGTGAGCACGCGCGTACCTCCCCGAGAATCGAATGACCGTGATTTCCATCGGGGAAGTGATGGTGGTGCGGTGGAACGACAACATTGTAACTGCGAACACCCATTCGTGTCAAGTGGAATTTCGGGTTCTCTTGAAACGAGCCGAGTGACGTGCCCCTTGGGTGGGCGAGTGGGACTTCCGTAGACCAGAAGAGGAACGGCCGATCTTTGCGTGTGGTCTACGGAAGGGGTTGGACGTCTTCATGATGGCTCGTGTCGACGGTGACAACGCCCGTCGCGGAGATCTCCAGCCCGTACCTCTGCAGGTCAGCCGGGTCGTAGGAGCCGCCCTCGCAGTCGTCAAAGTCCTTGCCCTGGCGCTTCGGCTTCAGGAGGCAGCTCGGCTGGCTTTCAATATGCGGGTAGAGCGCGACGAGGCCATTGTCCTGTTCGGGGGCGCGGCGTCCGGCCGGGAGCAAGACGAGCCAGTAGGTGTCGGTTCGGTCGTCGCCCTTCACCAGGAGCGGCCCGTGTTCGGTGAAGGTACAACACTCGGATCCCCAACCTGCTGAGGGCGCCACGGAGATCCTGCAGCTTGGGCGCGCTGATCAGCGCGCTCGCGCCCTCCATTCGGTCAGCACCGCGGTGGCAGCGGCATCAGGATCCAGCACACCGGTATCGACCTCAGCGTCGTAGGTCGGGCATCGGTATGCGTGCTCATATTGGGATCGCGCCTGACCCGGCATACGGTCGCCGCGTGTCTGTTCACGGGCCTCGAGGACGTCGAGTGCGATGTTGACACGGACCCAGTGAGCGTCGAGCCCTTCGAGTTCGATCTGCCATCCCCGCCAATCCTCCTCGGTCAGCACGACGTCATCAGCGATGACATTGAGTCCGGCCCGCGCCGCACTTCCGACCGCGCCCCGCCACGCCGCAAGCGTCTGACGGCCGATCGGTCCCATGCGCATCTGGAACGCACCGTCGACGATCTCGAGTATTACGCCATCCTCGGCGTGGGTGCCGACGTGGTTGCCAGCAGTGACCCAGTCGAACGGCACCTTCGCGAAATAGTCGTCCATTGCGTACACGAACCAGCACTCGCCGTTCGCGGCGAAACGGCGCTGAAGCGCGGCGGCGAGCGTCGTCTTGCCCGCGCTCGAAGGACCGTTCAACACGATGACCGAACCCCTCACTTCACGCACCCCGATTGCCGAACTG
>JANLTQ010000216.1:0-7525 GCA_031363005.1 Acidimicrobiia bacterium
GGGTCGGGATGCTCATCACGTCGAACCGCCGCGCGGTGTCGGGGTTGTCGTCGACGTTCAGTTTCGCAATCGTGATACGCCCGCCCTGTTCGCTGGCAATTTCTTCCAGTGCGGGGGCGATCATCTTGCACGGTCCGCACCACTCAGCCCAGAAGTCGACGACGACCGGCGTGTCCGACGAGTTGACACTTTCGTCGAATGTCGCGTCGGACAAGGTGAGAATGTTCTCGGCCACGGCGAGATCCTTTCGGGAGCGGTGCGAGGAGTGGGGAGTGTAGTGATGAGGGAGAACGCCGTCCGGGATGAACGCATTCCCGATGCTGGCGCTCAGGAATGCGCAGGGACGTGCTTGGCGGCTTCGAGGTAGCGCTCGGCGTCGATTGCGGCCATGCACCCGCTGCCGGCGGCTGTGATGGCTTGACGGTACGTCCGATCCTGGACGTCGCCGCAGGCGAAGACGCCGTCCACCGAGGTGCGGGTGGAGTCGGGTGCGGTCACGATGTAGCCGTCCGGATCGAGCTCCAACTGTCCGGCGAAGAGTGCGGTGGTGGGGTCGTGGCCAATGGCGACGAACATACCCGTGACCTCGAGATCGGATTCTTCGCCGGTCACGGTGTCGCGCAGGCGGATGCTCGAGAGCTTTCCTTCGCCGAACGCGTCGATGACCTCCGAGTTCCAGCGAAACTCGATCTTTGTGTTGGCAAGGGCCCGGTCTTGCATGATCTTCGATGCCCGCAACTCGTCGCGCCGATGAATGAGCGTGACCTTCCGGGCGAACTTGGTGAGGAAGATCGCCTCTTCGACGGCGGAGTCGCCGCCGCCAATGACCGCGATGTCGTGATCGCGGAAAAAGAACCCGTCGCAGGTCGCGCAGGTGGACACACCGTGACCGAGCAGGCGGGACTCGTTGGCCAACCCGAGCATGCGGGCGGTGGCCCCGGTCGAGATGATGACCGCATCAGCCGTGAGTTCGAGGTCACTGACCTGAATCCGGAACGGGCGAGCACTGAAATCGACGCTGTCCGCGTCGGCGGTGATGAACCGCGTCCCGAATCGCATCGCCTGCTCCCGGAACCGCATCATCAGGTCCGGGCCCATGATCCCGTCGATGAAACCGGGGTAGTTCTCGACCTCGGTGGTCAGCATGAGCTGCCCACCGGCCGCGAGACCCTCGACCATGACGGGTTCGAGGTTGGCTCGCGCGGTGTAGACCGCGGCGGTGAGCCCGGCCGGACCGGAACCCACGATCACGAGTTCATGGTGCTCAGGCATGCGCGCTCCTCGACGTTCGCCGGGACCAGCACAGCAGTCCGGCCGCGATGAAGATTCCACCGAGCAGCATCCACGTGGCCCACACCGGGACCGCCAGGGTGATCACCCGAAATCCGACGATGGCCAGCAGCAGGACCGCGACGAGCACGCAACAGCCGGCGAGGACGCCGTACACGATGGCGCGAGCGGCCTTCTGGGCCGGCGCGACCGTGCGATCGCGCACTGCGACCACGGTCTTCTCGATTGCATCCGCTGCCTGCACGGTCCAGTGCGCCATGGGTATCCCTCGATTCCGGGCGACGCGCGGCGAGTCCGACGACGTCGTTCGTGGTTGCGGCGAGGGAGGCTACCCGCGCGGGCCATGAACCATTCGGGCCGGGCGCAATCCGACTCCCGGTCACCGGGAGACGGACAGCAGCACCTCGGAGCAGTCCGTGGCGGCGACGACGAACACGATCGTGCGCCCGCCGGTCTCGATACCGACCACGACGGCCGGCCGGCCCTGGTAGTCGCCGGTGCCACTGAAGCGGACGTTGCCGACCTTGGCGTACTCCGCACGACACGCATCGACCTGCTCCGGAGTGACCGATGCGGCCGCGTCGGCAGCCACGCTCGGTTGTTCCGACGCGGCCGAGTTCTGCGCATCGGTGCCGCGCAACGCCGAAGACTCGCTCTTCTTGGGCGAGGTGGGCTTCGATGCTGCCCCGGTGTCGCCGGACGTGGCGGGCGCTCTGGTCTCCCCACCGATCAACGAGTCGAGCGTTCTCGGGTCCAGTGGACCGAGGTTCCCCAACTCACCGGATCGGACCTTCGCAGCGTCTCCTGCGGTCGAAGCCGACTTCTGCCCACTCGTGGATCCGCCGCCGCGCAGGAGCGCAACGCCGCCGACCACGACCAGCACGGCCGCAGCCGCTGCACCCAGGAGGCGCAACGCTCGCTGACGCCGAATCGGGGTCCCCACTCGTGCGGGCGTCCCGGGCTCGGTGATCGCGGCGGCCTTCAGCAGACGAGCCCGAGAGACGTCGTCCAGCGAGTCGACGGGCGCTCGCAGCGACCGGCGGGCCGCCTCGATGGCGGCCCGGCGATCGGCGTACTCCGGCCGTTGGACCATCAGCGCGCGCAGCGCGGCCGGGCCGATGCCCAGCTCGGTAGCAAACGGGGCGAGTTCATCGTCGAGCTCGGCGCTGATGGCTTCGTCGAGGTCGAAGTGGGGATCGAAAGTGGGATCGTCAGGCATGGTCGGAACCTTGGACGTCGGTGGGCCGGTCGTGGTTCCCGAGTTCACGCGCCAGTGCCGCACGGCCGCGCGAGATCCGTGAACGCACCGTGCCGATCGGTACCCCGAGGGCGGTGGCGATCTCGGCGTAGTCGAGGTCGGCGACGTCTCGCAGGACCACGGCGATCCTGAACTCGTCGGGGAGTTGTGCCAACGCGGCGTCGAGGTCGATCCGGTCGACCGCGCGTTCGGGATCGTCCACGCGCGGGGCCGCGATGAGCGCGATCACTGAGTCGGCATCAGATGCAACGGGATCAGGTCGACGCTTGCGCCGCCGGAGTTCGTCCAGGGCCGCGTTCGTCGCGACGCGGTGCATCCACGTGGTGAACGCGGCGTGGCCGTCGAATCGGTGGATGGAACGAGTGATCGAGATGAGGGCATCCTGGGTCGCGTCGAACGCGTCGTCCGGGCCACAGATCCGCCGGCATACGGCGTGGATTCGATCGATATGCCGAGCGAGGAGGACTTCGAGGGCATCGCGATCGCCGGCGCCGGCCGCGCGCGCGAGGGTGGCGTCGTCGCGCGGATCAGATCGAGGTTCCACGCACGGACACCTCGGCGATGCGCCCCACGAACCGCGGTTGGCCTGGCGTGGACTCCGAAGACGACGACGGGAGCTTGTTGATCCAGACCAGGACGAACTGACCGGGCGGACGGGTCGGAAGCCGCATTTGGACCGACGTCCCGAGGTTTGTGCCGCTGACTCGCACGTCACCCCAACCGGCGAGGGTGGTCGCGCTCGAGCCCGCCACATAGATCTGCGCGTCCCATCCCGAGTCAGGACTGGTGAGGTCGACCGAGGTGACACGCGAGGTTTGCGAAAGTTGAAGGATCAGCCCGACGCCATGCTTCGGAGCGGTTGTCGGGTTGAAATAGGGCTCGGTCGTCCATGCGGTCGCCGTTTGTCCATCGGTTGCCAGGGCGACCTGCTCATCGTTCTCGGCCTGGTCGCCCTCCGGATCGAAGGTGGTGACGGTCACGATCTTCAGGACCGCGGGACCTGCGGCCGGGGTCGGCGTCTTGGTCGTGGTCTTCGAGTCGGTGGCCAGCACGAACCCTGCGTACCCCCCGCCGATGCCGAGTGCGAGGGCGATCACCCACGCGAGGACGCGGGCGCCAACTCCGACGCCGTCGTTGATGATGACCGGATGCGCGGCGGCAGGAGCCGCAGCTGGCGCAGTCGGACGGGGACGGGGACGGGCGACCGGCATGGTGGCGTCCGCACCGCGCTCGGGCACCGCAACGCGGAACGGGGCCAACGCGTCGCGCATCGACGCGGCGTTCGGCCATCGATCATCGGGATTGCGTTCGAGGGCGCGGTCAACGACGTGGGCCAATCCCGGGGCGAGGTGCGGACGCAGGTCGCCCAGGCGCGGGGGCGGTGTGGTGAGTCGCGCCACGGCCGTCGCAATCTCGGTCTCCGCGCCGAACGGTGTCTGACCGGCGAGCATCTCGAAGAGGACGAGGCCCAAGGAGTACACATCGGCGCGCTCGTCGACCGGCTGGCCTTCGAGTTGTTCCGGCGCCAGGTACTTGGCGGTGCCCATCACGCTCCCGGTACGCGTGAGCTCTTCCGCAGATTGGTCGGCGGCCTTCGCGATACCGAAGTCCGTCACTTTCACGCGGCCGTCGAGCTGGACGAGGACATTGCTGGGTTTGACGTCGCGGTGAACAAGGCCGCGCGCGTGGGCCGCGGCCAACGCGTCGGCCACTTGGGCGGCGATGTCGGCGGCACGCGCCGGCGGGAGTGCGCCGTGCAGATCGATTGCTTGGCGCAGCGTGGCGCCCTCGACCAACTCCATCACGATGTAGGCGACGCCGTCGTCCTCGCCGGTGTCGTACGTGGCGACGATGTTGGGATGAGCAACCGCAGCCGCGGCGACGGCCTCCCGTCGGAATCGGGCGCGCAGATCATCGTCTTCGGCCAGGCGCGGATCGAGGGTCTTCACGGCGACCGCACGCGCGAGCAACGGATCTTCGCCGCGCCACACGGTCCCCATACCGCCCCGGGCAATCTCCTGATCGAGGCGGTACCGGCCGCCGAGAACGCGCCCGGGCGCGACGGAATGACCCACACGTGGACGCTACCCGTCAGGACGGTCCGGTTCGTGCCCACTGCGCCGAAGTCACGCGCGCTGGTGACGAACTCAGTCCGCTTCGACCCATCCGAGACCCATGGTGCGCGGGCCGCCGTGGGTACCGATCACGGGTCCGATGTTGCCGACCTCGATGCTCTCGCGCGGGACGATCTTGCCGAGCTGATCGAGGAACTCTTCGATGTCTGGTGCCTGCGCGTGGAAGACGAAGACGCCGGTGGGGTTCGTCGCGTCGGCGAGCTTTTGGGCGAGATGCACCAGGCTCTTACTGCGGGTCCGGACCTTGCCGGCCTCGTGGACGACGCCGTCGCTGATCGAGATGATCGGCTTGATCGAGAGCACGCTCCCGAGCATCGCCTGCGCGCCGCCGATGCGTCCCCCACGTCGAAGATGTTCGAGCGTGTCGAGCGCGCCGAACAGCCGGGTGTGCGCGGCGCGTTCCGTGACGGCTTCCGCAATCGTGTCGAGGTCGGCGCCGTCGGCGGCGAGCGCCTGGGCGGCGATGCACTGGCTGCCGAGGCCGAGCGAGACACTCAGGGAGTCGAGGACCCGAACCGGGATCTCGCCGGCCACGTTCGTGGCCGCCAGCTGCGCAGATTGCATCGTGCCGGAGAGTCGTGACGACAGGTTGATGCACACGACCGCGTCCGCACCGGCGGCGGCTAGGGCGCGAAAGCGTTCCTCGAACGCGCCCGGTGCCGGTGCTGCGGTCTCCGGGAGCACGGGCGAGGTGGCGACCTTGCGCCAGAACTCCTCGTTGGTGAGCTCGACGCGGTCGACGAACTCCTCGTCGCCGAACCGGATGGTCAGCGGGACGATCTCGATGCCGAGCTCGTCGGCGCGCGACTGGGGAAGGTCGGAGGCACTGTCGGTGACGATTCGGACAACCATGGGGCCTCCTCGGGGCACGACCTCACGGCCGGCGGCAGTGAGCACTCAGACTCGCGAGCAGGCCTGATCGTTACCGATCCGGGGACCCGGCGTCGCCACCCTCGGGTCGGCGCCGCCTCACAACCTGGCGAACCATCCCAAACCCGTCGATACCGAGCCACTGGAGGAGGGGGACGAACACGATGCCCGCGGCCGCGGAGGCCACGAGCAGCGTGACCAACGATCGGCTCGGGGTGGCGCTGCCGAGCGCGTGGTCGATGGCAGCCGCGGCCACGCCCGCAGGCACGAGCGCCACGACGACCCGCGTTGCAGTGGTTCCGAGCATTCTGCCGTCGAGGTGACCGAGCCGACGGCGGAGTCGAACCAGCGCAAGGACGGCGGCAACGCAATACGCGACGGTCCAGGACCAGGCCAGCCCTTCGATGCCGAGCCACTGGTAGAACGCGAACGCAGTTGCAATGTTCACGCCGTTCTCCACCAGGTTGACCATGAACGGAGAGCGGGTGTCCTGCATCGAGGAGAACGTGCGCACGACGTAGAGGTAGACCGAGAAGGCCACGAGCCCGACGGCGAAGGCGCGCAGCGCGTCGGCCGTGGGGGTCACCGAGGATTCGTGGAAATTGCCGTGTTCGAGCAGCGCGCTGATCAGGGGGCGCGCCAGCACCGCGAGACCGCCGGCCGCTGGAATCATCACAACGAGCAGGATGCGCAAGCCGCCCGTGAAGTGTTCACGCAGGCCGTCGAGATCGGCGGCTTGGTGCCGGCTCGCCAGCTCGGGTCCGAGTGCGGTCATGACCGACACCGCGAGCAGACCGTGGGGGAGTTGGAAGAACGTGAACGCGGCGAGGTAAATCGACACGCTGCCCGAGGACGCCTGACCCGCGAGGACGAGCACGACGAAGAACGCAACCTGGTTGGCGGCCACGTACCCGACCGTCCACCCGGAGAGCCGTACGAGCCGACGCACCGCCGGGTGACGCGGGGCCCAGAGCCAGCGAATCGCACCGCCGGCGCGTCGCACCGCAGGGAGGAGGACGAGGGTCATCGCGATCACTCCGGCGGTGGTACCGAGACCGAGCAACGTGCTCAACGCCGGGTCGGCCAGCACGGAGCGCACCGTCGGTGCGGCCGTGGTTGCCCGCCCGACCGCGAGGAGCATCGCGATCACCACGAGGTTGTTGAGAACCGGCGCGAACGCACCAGTGGTGAACCGGCGACGCGCGTTGAGCATCGCGGACGCGAGTGCGGTGACTCCGTAGAAGAACATCTGGGGCATGAACCAACGCAGCAGGTCGGTCGCCAGTGCTTCGCGCGCGGCGCGATGGGGGACGGTGGAACTGATGGCCAGCTTGAAGTACGCGCCGATGATCCAGGGCGCCGCCAGGACGCCGAGCACCGAGCCGACGGTGAGGAGCACGACCGCAACGGTGTTGATCGCGGCAGTGGCATCGGGATCGTTGCGTTCGTGCGACTCGACGAAGAGGGGCACCAGCGTGGCGGTGAGAATCCCGCCGAGGAGCAGCTCGTAGATGATGTTCGGCGCGGAGTTCGCGACGTTGTAGACGTCGGTCAGGGCGGTGAAGCCCAGCGCGGCCAGTGCCGAGACGCGCAGCAACCCGGTGATGCGCGACAGCAGGGTTCCGAGGCCGATGATCGCGCTGGATCGCGCGAGTCGTTGGGTGTGCTCGACCTCGGTCACGTGAGTGCCGGGGTCGGGCGACGCCGACTCCGACGCCAGTGCGTCAGCCACCAGGCGGCGAGGAACAATCCGGCACCGATGGTGAGCACGAGCCCGACTCCGCTGACTCCCGACGAACGCACGGTGTAGCGCGCGCGTTGCAGATTCAGGCCGCCATCAGGAGAGCCGACGGACACCAACACCGGGAAAGTGCCCGACGCCCGCGCCTCGACCTCGAACTGGATGGTGGTGTTTTTCGACATGGATTACCGGCGCAAGAAAGCACGCCCGGTGATTATGCCGTACATCGGC
>JANLTQ010000249.1:0-5966 GCA_031363005.1 Acidimicrobiia bacterium
GGCTGCTCGAGACCATCAAGCAGTTCTCGCGCAGCCGGCTCGATGAGGCGCGCGAGGTCGCTGCGGTCCTCGACCAGCATCTCCGGCATTTTGTCGGCTTCGCGTCCAGGCTCGCGCCGGACCTCGAGACCGGCGCCCAACGGATCAGTCGGCCGATGCTCGAGCGCGATGGGGAGAACCTTCGAGTGGCGTTGATCCATGCGTCAGAATCGGCCGATCCCGAGGTCCTCGCTGCGCTGGCATTCGATCTGGTTCTGTTCTGGTTCCAAACCGCGCAGTTCAACCAGGGCGACCACTGGTTGACGCTGGCCGCAGACCAGCTGGGTGACAAGCCTTCGGCGTTACGGGCGCGGGTCCTCTGGGGCCGCGGGTACCTGAACTTCTATTTCGGCAACTTCGAGCTGGCCTACGAACTCGCCGAGGCTGGCCTCACCGCGGGCCGCCTCGCGGACGATCCACTGAGCACTGCCCGGTCGTTCGATCTCCTCGCCGACGTCGGAATGCTCGCGGCGCCACTCGACGCAGTCGGGCCACTCACGGAAGCTTTGGAGTTGGCGCGTGATGCCGGTGACCAATGGGGATTCATCGACATCCTGCAGAAGATCGGCTTCGCCCACCTGTTCGCGGATCGCTACGAACAAGGGCGCGTGTGGATCGAGGAGGCGTTCGGCGCGGGCCTCAACGAGGACAACCCGTTCTTCGTCGCGTGGCACTACAACGGCTTGGGGCACGCGGCGCGGCGCACGGGAGATCCGGAGTGGGCGTCCTATGCGCAGCGAGCTCTCAGCGCCGCCCAGGAATGTGGTGATCTGCTCACGATCGGCTGGTCGGTGAGCCTCATGGCGGAGGAAATGCTGCGCCGAGGCGATCATTCCGAAGCGGTGGTGTTGCTGCTCCAGCATCGAGCGGAGCTGGTGGCACGCGGCGCGTCCGCGACCGGACTCGGCTTCATCGACATGAGCATCGTGCAGGCTGCAACCTGGGTAGGAGATTGGAGTGCCGTCGATGACCTGCGGGCCGTGGCCGACGAGTTCGTACAGACCGGCGTCGGCGTCGCCGCCGAAATGGCCCTCGAGCAGGTCGCGATGGGCGACCTCATGGGCGGGAAGTCAAGCGCGACGGAAGCGATTGCGCAGCTGGCCGAACTGAGCCTCCAGATCAAGAGTCCGCTGTTCTCCGGGCTGGCGTCGATGTTCGAAGCAGTCGAAGCGCTCGACGCCGGTGATCCAGGCCGGGCAGCGGACGCAGCTCGGAACGCGCTCCAAGAATGGCGGGGCCAGGGGTACGCCATCCACGAGCTCCAGGCGCTCGACCTCCTGGCAAGGGCATCGGCATGGGGCGGCGATGCGGCGACGGCCGGTCGACTGCTCGCCGTCACGGATCGGGCCCGGACCGAGCACGGTTGGGCAATGTCGGCAGCGGAGTTCACGTGGCACGAATCCGCTCGCACGGCGATCACCGACCCCGAGACCTTCGCCGAGGGTGAACAATCCGCGTCCGGGCTCAGTGTGGACGACGCAGTCACGATGGTGCTCCGCTCCCGCGGCACTCGGTTGCGCCCGGCGACCGGATGGCCCAGCCTCACGCCGACCGAACGCGAAGTGGTCGCGCTCGTCGCTCAGGGTTTGTCGAATCCCGATGTCGCGGATCGACTTTTCATGAGCCGCAGTACGGTGAAGACCCATCTCAATCACGTCTTCGCCAAGCTCGGAATCTCGACCCGCTCCGAACTCGCGGCGGCCTACGTACGCGACGGCGGCTGAGCACACTCGTCGCTTCTCCAAGACTGCGCCGGTGGAGGAAGTCCGGTACGCCAGAACCCCCGACGGGATCCAGACCGCGTTCCGAGTACTGCCCGGCGGTGCGGGTGACCCGTTGGTGTACCTCCCGGGGCTCGTGTACTCGATCGAGTCGATCTTCGAGGACGCGCCATAGGTGCGTTTCATTGACGGTCTGACCGAGTTCGGCCCGGTGATTCTCGTCGAACGGCAAGGCATCGCAGCGTCCGATCCACCTGATCCCGCGGGCGACTTCTACGAGCAGTGGGTGACCAACCTGATCGCAGTGCTCGACGAACTCGGGGTCGAACGTGCGCCGTTTCCGCGGCCGACGACGGCGAGATCCTCACCACCGCCGCGCTTCCGCTCTCGACCCTCGGCGGCGGCTTCGGCTTCGAGTCCTGTGGTGCGCACGCACGCAAAGGCTTCGACGACGACTTCGAACTGTTCCGTCTGATCGGAAAGGCCTGACTCATGTCCGACACTCTGCCGGGGTCGAATCACACGCGAAGCGAGACCTGCATCGGTACTCCCCCCGTCGGACGGCTGACCACCAGTCCGACCGGCTTCGGCGCTGCTGCCACGAGCGGAGTGAGATCCAGTCGCTGCGCGAGCCGGGAAATCATCAACGTCAGTTCCATGTTCGCGAGCGCGAAACCAATGCAGTTGCGCGCCCCGCGACCGAAGGGCACCCACGCGTGATCGGCGAGCACCTTCTGCTCGGGCGTGAGGTCGAGGAACCGGTCCGGATCGAACCGCAAAGGATCGGTCCAGGAGTTTGGGTCACGCCCCGCCAGATGGGCCGACCACAGGATGAGTGTGCCCTTCTTGATGAGGTGACCACCGACGGTCACGTCGATCGCCGCCTCCCGCGGTGCGATGACACCCGCGGGATGCAACCGCAGCGTCTCGCGCACCACGCGATCGGCGAACTCGAGTTGTCGCAGCAACGTGTGGTCGACGACGCCGCCGGACCCAACCGGACCGAAGACGCGGTCCGCCTCCTCTCGCAGCCGAACCCACACCGAGGGTTCCAACGCCGAGCACCACAGCATCCACGCGAGCGACGCGGCGGTCGTGTCGTACCCCGCCCCGATGAGCGTGACCATCTGGTCGCGGATTTCGGAGTCCGACATCGAGGCGTCGTGGACGAGGCATCCGATCGTGTCGCCGGCGTCACCATCGGGGTGCGCGCGACGGTGCGCGATCTCGGTGTCGAGGATGGCATCGAGCGCCTGACGATCGGCGCGCACCCGAGCGCGCATCGTGAAGGGAATCGGATGCGGAAACTGGCGGATTGCGGAAGACTCCAGATAGTCCTGCGGTCGCTGGAACAGGTCACCGATCTCCAGTGCGCGTGACGCGAGGCGCTCGCCGAACAGCGACCGCACGACGATCTCGAGAACGATGCGGCGGCCGACGGGATACAGGTTCACGGCCTCGGTCCGACCCGCGAGTTCGACGCCGAGCCGGTCCACTGCGGCATCCGTACGCTCCACGATCGTCGGCACCCACGCCCGGAGCCGACGGATGGCGAACGCCGTCTGCACGGACGACCGACGGCGCTTGTGATCTGGACCGTCCGACACGATCATCGACCCCGGTCCGACCACGAACCCAAGCACGTTGAACTTGTGGCCCCACCGGAAGGAATCGTTCGGCATGGCGAAGAGCTCGTCCAACATCGCGGGCGCACCGATGATCGCGAGCCGCATCGGGCCTGCGCCCAATCCACAGAGCGGGCCGAACTCGGCACACAGATCGTCGAGCACCGGTTGGGGGTCGCGCAGGATCCGTCGGAGAAAGCCGATCTGCGTCACGCCGCGCGGACCGGGCAGCGGCGTCACGGCCGTCGCTCTCATGCGCTCACCGTCGGCCGCTCAGATCGCGGGCGTGCGATTGCCGTTCGCGTTGTATCTGCCATGACGCACTCCCGTCGTCGACGCGGTTCACGGTAGATCGCCGAGCCCGCCATGCGCCGATTCAGCAGCTTCCTGCTGAGCGCGCACCCACAACTCAGACCGGCCGACCCTGGAAGTCGTTGATGAGCGACACCTGGACGTGGGTCCCGGCCGAGGTCGCCGCCGCGAACTCGGCCGACTTCTGCTCGTAGTACGCCGTGCGCAGATCGCCTTCTCGCCGCGCGTTGTAGGTGGGGTACAACGCCCGTCGGTTTCGCTCTGAGGTGTTCGCGGCGCTCCGGTGCGGGGTCCGGGAATGGAACCAGAGCGTGGTGCCCGCAAGAACGTCGACCGCGGTCCATTCCATGCTGGCAACGACATCAGGCCGGATGCAGCCGTCATCGTCCATGGGCAAGATGTCGGCGAACGCGCCGGACACCACTTCCAAGCCGCCGTTGGTCGCATCAGCATCATCGACGGCCACCATGCACGACACGTGGGACTCGACGAATCGGTACGCGGGCGCGTCCTGGTGGGGTGCGTACCCCGCGCCGCCTGCGGCCTTGTAGTTGATCTTCTCCTTGTAGAGCACGGCCGGCTCGCCGAGAAGGGCACTCGCGGTCTCCACCATCGCGCCCGCCGTCAGCAGCGCTCGCAGGTCGGCGTGATACGGCACGAAGTTCTCGGTGCGACACAACCGCGGGCCGCCGTCGGTCATTTCCCGGTAGTGCAACCACTCACCGTCGTCCGGCCACGCCGAGATCTCATCCACCCAACTGCCGAGCGCAATTGCATCCCGGGCGTCGAGGGTGCCAGTCAGCACCCAACCGTGTTCGGCAAAGAACGCGACGGCCGCCGCATCGGGAGAACGGAATATCGAGTTCATGGTCGATACGGTACGCAGCTGCGGTGCTGTTCATCCGGCTGAAACCCATCAGAGCGGCGCGAATCTCGTTTCCTAGACTCGGCGGCTTGATCGGGGTCGTGGACTATCGAGCGGGCAACGCGCCAAGTGTCATGTTCGCCTTGGCGCGCCTCGGACTCGATGCGGCACTGATCTCGACCGGCGCGGACCTGGTTGCGGTGGATCGCGTCATCCTCCCCGGAGTCGGGGCGGCGGCGGCGACGGTTGCGTCGCTCGAAGACGCGGGCCTCGTAGCAGCGCTCCGCACGCGAGTGCTCGACGACGCAATCCCCTTCCTTGGTATCTGCATTGGACTGCAAGTGCTCTTCGAACGCAGCGAGGAAGGCCCGGCGGAGTGTCTCGGCTGGATCCCAGGGATCGTGGCGCGCTTCCCCGACACCGATCGGGTCCCGCAGATCGGCTGGAACCGAGTGGCCGTGACTCGCCCGCACCCTTTGACCCACGGTTGGCCGGCCGACCCCTACTGCTACTTCGTCAACAGTTACTACGCGGTCCCTTCCGATGCGCACGCAGTGCTCGGCACGACCGACTACAGCACGACGTTCTGCTCGATGGTCGCGGTGGGCAACGTCGCCGCAACCCAGTTCCACGCAGAAAAGAGCGGCGAGGTCGGGCTGAGCCTCCTCGCCAACTTCGCGACGTGGGGCGGCGACGAATGCTGACCAAACGATTGATCGCCTGCTTCGACGTGATCGAGGGGCGCGTCACCAAGGCCCAACAGTTCCAGGACAACATTGACGTCGCTCCGGCCGCCGCACTGGCCCAACGTCTGTACGCGGATCAAATCGACGAGATCGTCTTCTACGACATCACCGCCAGTTCGGAGCGACGCCAAATCGACCTCGATACGGTGCGGGAAGTGGCCGAGCACGTCTTCGTTCCGTTCACCGTCGGCGGCGGCATCCGTGACCTCGACGACATGTTCCTCGTGCTGAAGGCCGGAGCCGAGAAGATCAGCATCGACTCGATGGCCGTGCGGAATCCGGACATCATCCGCGCCGGCGCGGAAGCCTTCGGCAACCAGTGCATCGTGCTCTCGACCCAGGTCAAACGGGTCGGCGTAACCGCGGATCTGCCGAGTGGCTACGAGGTCTTCATCGACGGCGCCCGGACTGCAACCGGTCTCGACGCCATCGAGTGGGTCAAGCGAGGCGCGGACCTCGGCGCCGGCGAGATCGTCGTGAACAGCATCGACTGCGATGGCACCGCGGCGGGATACGACCTCGACATCACTCGCGCGGTGGTCGACGCCGTGAACGTGCCGGTCATTGCGTCAGGGGGCGCCGGGACCGTCGATCACATCGCGGCCGGACTCATCGACGGCGGTGCGAGCGCCGCCATCATCAGCTCGATCCTCTACTC
>JANLTQ010000031.1:0-3178 GCA_031363005.1 Acidimicrobiia bacterium
GGTTCGGAGAACAGCTGACACCAGACCCGATCACCGGACAGGATGTTGGGAAGCTCCTCGGCGCACTGTTCCCGGGTCCCGTACGCGAGCAGGGCGCCGGCGGTGAGCACGTTGCCGACCATGTTGAGCACTGGCGGTACCTCTGCGATGGCGCACGCGGTGACCCATGCGGCGGTGTGTTCGGGGGTGAGCCCGCGTCCGCCGTACTCGGTGGGCCAGTGGATCCCCGCGAACCCGGCCGCATGGATTCGCGCTTGCCACGCGCGCCCGGCATCGGCCAACGCGGCCGGCACAATCGCGCCGTAGTCCGGCGGCGCCGAGCTTCGATGGGCGCCGAGCCAGTCGGCGGCATCGCGTGCGAACTCGTCGACGCCGATCATCGGCGGACTGTACGCGCCCGTGGCGGGACGGTGTCGGCCGTCCCGCCCGTGAGTGCGGTGTGTTTCATGCGTTCTGGTTCACGCCTTCGGGGTGGCGTCGAGGTCGGGACCGGTGGTCCGCAACTTGTCGACCTCGGCCATTGCGTTGCGGAGATCCGCCAGCCACGAGTCCGTGTGCTCGCCGACCAACTTCACACACCACGCGAGTGCTTCGGAGCGGGAACGGGCGACGCCGGAGTCGACGAGCGTGTCCAGCACCCGGCGTTCGTCTTGACGCAGCCGCGTCATGATCGGCACCGCGAGGTGACTGAACATGACCCGTTGCTCGCCGATGGTCGCGCCCCATGCCACCTTGCGGCCGTAGCGGGCCTCGGCTTCGTCCGCGATCTGCATGCGGGTATCTCGCGTCTCCTCCCTGAATCGGCTGATCCGGCCGACGGCCGCCGCGGGGGCCGGGTCGGCACTCGCCGATGCGTCGGTCGGCGCGTCCGGCGTGTCGGGTGCGGACAGCTCGCCGACCACCACGATCTCTTCTCGATCGACGCGCACCGATGGTGGGCCGGCGAACCACGCTTCGGGCAGACGACCGAGGAACCAGGCCTCGGCGTCGTCGGCCGGCGCCACGTTGGCCTGTTGCCAGCCGCCGGGCCGCCCCATCCCTCGTCCGCCGCGTCGCCGGCCACGGGGATCGTCGGATCGATCTCGACCGGGGCCGCGTCGGCGGGTGGAGTCTGTGGTTTCGTGTTCAAATCGCATTTCTGTACTCCTTCGTACTGTTGATTACAAGATTACAGCACTACAAGACCCGGTCGGGGCGAAGTTTTCCTCACTGAATAAAGAGAGTCGGCGGGGCGACGGTCCGCCTCCGGCCCCGAAGGATCAGTCCTTGTCTTTGGCGTCCTTGCCGTGTTTGTCTCCGGACTTCCCGTGGCCCTTGCCTTCGGACGGGGGAGCAGTGGTGGTGGTCGTCGGTTCCGGGAGCAGGGACAGCTGAAGTTCGACCGCCGCGGTTGCGGCCCGCAACCGGCGGACGGCGTCCGGGCTCAACTCACCACGAGTTCGCAACTGTGCAATCTCGGCTCGCACTCGAGCCAGGGCGACGCGGGCCGCCGAGCGATCGCCAGAAGTGCTCGCGGCGCGGAGCAGGGTGATCTCGGCGTGGAGGCGGGATGACGCGGTCTTCGAGACACCCGTGTCACTCCCGCATGCGGTGAGTGACACCATGACGAGCATGGTGACGAGCGCGGCACGCGCCGCCGTCCGCATCATCGGGCCGCTCGATCCAACGCATCGATGGCGTGCGCCAGAGGAGCGGGCATTGATGTGCCCGTGCCTGACGGCACCGGTGATGGATCGGTGGTTGGCGTGCTCGATGGCGTGCTCGATCCACTGCCGAGCGTTCCGAGCAGCACTGCGACCACCACGATGGCGATGAGGATGAGTCCGCCGGTCACCGCGCGACGCGTCCGACGCGATCGCTGAGTGTCCGATGCGGCGGGTCGGCCCGGCGCTGACGTCTCGGTCAACCCTTCAGCATCAGATCGTGGCAGGGCCGAGTCCATGTGGGTCGGCAAGAGCGCGGTCGGGGCGACCGCAGCGGGCGGGCTCTTGGTATCAACGGGCGCCGAACCGGTTCGACGTCCAGTCGCCACCGGGACAGTCGGTGCCACTGCGGTTTCGGCCGCCGGCGTCCGGGCCCCGGTGTCGGCGAGCACGCCGCGCACGGTTGGGGTCTGCGCCGGAGGAACCGGTCCGCCGATCGCCGCAGCCATTTCGTCCGCGGACGCGAACCGAGCGTCGGGGTCCTTGTCGATGGCCCGCTCGACGGCTCCGACCAGCGCCGGATCGAGGGCGCGTCGCTGCTGCTCGGTGAAGGTGGGTTGGTCGTGTGCCACCGCACGCGCCAAGGCGAGTGGAGTCTCGGCACGAAACGCGGGTTCGCCCGTGATGGCCTCGAACAGCACGACGCCGACCGAATACACATCGGTGGCCTGGGTTGCGGGTTGACCGGCGAGCCGCTCGGGCGCGAGGTACGACACAGTTCCGAACACCGAACCGATCGTGGTGTCCTGACGATCGTCGTCGAGTTTGGCGATGCCGAAGTCCGCGAGCTTCACCTGCGCGGTTTCGGTCAACAAGATGTTGCCGGGCTTGATGTCGCGGTGAAGGACGCCGAGGCGGTGCGCCGCACCCAGACCGTCCAACAGTTCGGAGGCGATCGTCCGCACGCGATCGCCCGACATTGGGCCGGCCACGAAATCGTCTGACAACGTGCGGCCGGACAACCGTTCCATCACGATGTAGGGAACGCCGTCGTGCTCGCCGATATCGAACACCACCACCACGTTCGGGTGTGACACTCGCGCGGCGGCCCGTGCTTCGCGCTCGAACCGCTCGCGCAGCTTCGGTTGATCCGCGAGGTCGGCGCGCAGGAATTTGATGGCAACCGGCCGGTCCAACTGACGGTCGAGCCCGGCGCGCACGTGGCCCATGCCGCCGCGTCCGAGGAGTTCGAGGATCTGGTACCGACCCGCGATGAGACCGGTCGGCTCCTCCGTGGGCATTGCAGAAGTCTGGCGCACGGGCCGCGGATCGACCGCCTTGGACTCGCAATCCTCGAGCGAAATCGCCGTTGGTACCGCGCACCGTCGTTGGAAACAGATCGGCCAGGCGTTGGAGGCGATTTGGGACAGCGAGTACCGTGATGCGCTCACTGTCGGTTTTGGCTTGTCCTTGGGGGGCACCACATGAAGGTTCGTTCTCGTCGTGTTGGCGCGCTGGCTGTGGCCGTCGCCGCG
>JANLTQ010000287.1:0-1965 GCA_031363005.1 Acidimicrobiia bacterium
TCACGATCAAGGGTGAAGGCAGCGACCTCACCTTCAACCAACAGAAGATCCCCGCCGGGTTCCCGTCCGGTGTTCCCCTGCCCAAGGGTCTGACTCGGCTCGCGGCAACGTCCGGGACTGCGCAGGCAAAACCGCTGTTCCAGGTCACCTACGGCGTCGGCAGTGAGACGGGCACGGCCGCACTCACCACGTATCAACACGACCTCGAGGACGCCGGCTTCACGATCGATCAGCCGGTCAGTTCCGACGACGCCGGATCGAACTCGGTCATCACCATGAGCGCAACCGGCCAAGGATGGCAGGTCAGCACCGCAAACGTTCCCGGTCCCAAGCCCCAGACCATCGTCATCAGCGTCACCAAGTAGCGCACCCCGCAACTCGCACCAAAAGCGCAAGCCCTGACGTGCAAAACACGCGTTGGTTGGGCGGGGCTGGCGCGCTCAGCCGCTCGAGTCGCCGTCGGGGTAGCCGACTTCGTGAAGGCACAGGCCGTGAGGCGGGGCGACCTGGCCGGCGGCGGCCCGATCACCGGCGCGCATGATGCTGAGAATGTCGCCCGGGCGCTTCTTCCCCAGACCGACCTCCACCAACGTGCCCACGATCGATCGGACCATCTGCCAACAAAACGCATTGGCGCGGATGTCGTACCGCACGATCCCGTCGCCCAGATCGACCCACGCGGAGCGGGTCACTCTGCGCACTTGGGTCGAGCCGTCCGGTCCCTTGCGCGAGAACGACGCGAAGTCGTGTTCACCCACGAACGGGTCGGCCCCGAGCCGCAGCGCCCGCAGATCCATCGGCGCCGGGACGTGCCAGGCGTACCGCGCCCGAAACGGATCGGCGACCGGCCGGTTTACGATCGTGTACTGGTACGAGCGCCACCGAGCGGAATGACGAGCGTCGAATCCGGCGGGTACGAAGGACACGTTCCGCACCACCACCTCGGGCCCGAGCATCCCGTTGAGACTCGCCCGCACCCGATCGAGATCAACGTCCGGAGCCACTGGGAACGACACCACCTGACCCCACGCATGGACGCCGGCATCGGTACGGCCCGCGCATGCCAGTTCGACGTCGGTCCGCAACACGCGAGCCAATGCATCGAGCAAAACCCCGGCCACCGTGCGTTGATCGACCTGCTTCGCGAAGCCGTGGAAGTCAGTCCCGTCGTACGCGACCAGCATCCGACACACCGGTAACGCTTCCACCACTGACACATCTGCATCCGACGCCGGAACGTCGAACAGGGTCACGGCATCACCGCGGCCGTAACGCTCAGACGAGTTCGATGCGCGCCATGGGGGCTTGGTCGCCCGGACGCGGGCCGAGCTTCAGGATGCGGGTGTAGCCACCGTTGCGATCCTGGTACTTCGGCGCAATCGTCTCGAAGAGTTCGTGCGCGATCGACTGGTCGTGCAGCGTGGAGACCACCTGGCGCTGGCGGTGGAGACCACCCTTCTTGCCCTTGGTGATCAGCTTCTCGGCGTAGGGCCGCAGCGCCTTCGCCCGCGAGACCGTGGTGGTGATGCCACCGTGCTCGAACAGCGCGATCGCGAGGTTCGCCATGAGCTGACGCTGGTGGTGCGGGTCACCGCCGAGGCGGGGACCCTTCCGGGGCCGGGGCATCCGATCAGTCCTTCATCCGCAGGGAGAGGCCGCGCTCGTCGAGCTTCACGATGACCTCGTCGAGCGACTTCTGGCCGAAGTTCGTGATGGCGAGGAGGTCGTCCTCCGTCTTCATCACGAGCTGGCCGATGGTGTCGACGCGGGCCCGCTTGAGGCAGTTGCGCGGCCGCTCGGAGAGGTCGAGCTCCTCGATGGGCAGCTCAAGGTCGGGCGAGGTCGCGAGCGTCGGCGACACCTCGCCGAGCTCCAGGCCGGGCTGCTCCTCCGACATGTCGGCGACGAGGCCGACGAGGTTGCGGAGGGTCGCACCGGCCGACGCGAGGGCGTCGCGCGGGGTGT
>JANLTQ010000325.1:0-3338 GCA_031363005.1 Acidimicrobiia bacterium
CGGCCTTCGTGTCGAACGCGACGCCGAGATGGTCCGGCTTCTCGTCGCCGACGACCTTGATCAGCATCGACGTGAACCCGTACACCGCGTTGGTGACCTGACCGGAGGACGTCGCCAGATCGGTCGGGAGCGCGTAGAACGCGCGGTACGCGAGCGAGTGGCCGTCGAGCAGCAGCAGTTTGCGGAGGGGGTCCGTCATTGCGCCGGAGGCGGCGTGATCGCTCCGGCGACGACCTGGGCCGCGATCTCGTGCACCTTCGTGCGGCGGTTCATCGCCTCGGTTTGCAGGAACCGCCACGATGCCGCTTCGGTCATGCCGTGCTGGTCCATCAAGGTTCCCTTGGCGCGGTCGATCGTCTTGCGTGCTTCGAGCCGTTCCGCGAGATCGCTCACTTCGGCTTCGAGGCTCTTCAACTCGGCATGGCGTCCGAGGGCGACGTCGATCGCCGGGATCAGATCACTCTTCTGGAACGGCTTCACGATGTAACTCATTGCGCCCGCGTCGCGCGCTTGCTCGACGAGATCGCGCTGCGAGAATGCCGTGAGGATCAAGACGGCGGCGAGCCGGTCGCCGGTGATCTGGCGGGCGGCAGAGAGACCATCGAGTCCGGGCATCTTGATGTCGAGAATGGCGAGATCGGGTCGGAGCGCACGGACCAGTTCCACGGCTTCATCACCGCGCCCGGTTTCGCCCACGACGTCGAACCCCTCTTCTTCGAGGAGTTCCTTGAGATCGAGCCGGATGATCGCTTCGTCCTCGGCGACGACGACGCGTGTGCGTTCGGTTGACACGTAGATACCTCTCGATGCTCAGCGCGGCGCGGGTTCGGCGGTCAGGCGGTCCAGGAGTTCGTCTTGTTCGGCGCGTAGCGCAGCCAGTCGTTGCACGAGAACGTCCCGTTGGCTGCGGAGCGCGTCGGCGTGGCGCTGCGCTTCGTTGGCGGTGGCGACTTCCATGGGGGTTTCGGCGACGATGGCGCGCAGGCGTGCGTCTTCCGCGGCATCAGTGAGGAACCCGAGCTGCTCGGCAGCAACGGCGAGTTCGGCATTGGTCTGCTTGACGCGCTCGCTCACATCGAGGAGACGGCGTTCGATCGAGGCCCGGGACACGGTCGGCAGTGTACGCGCCGAGGTTTGGGATTCACCCGGGTCCAGGGTCGAACCCACCCGATGCGGACAGAATGCGAACATGCCGACCCACCCGATCTTCACTCCCGAGCACGACGAGCTGCGCTCCAGCGTGCGCCGGTACGTGGACACCGAGCTGCGGCCCCACATCGACGAATGGGAGGCGGCCGGATTCTTTCCGGACTCGGTGTTCCGCCGGTGCGGTGAACTCGGGTTCCTCGGGTTGCACTATCCGGGCGCCTGGGGCGGGTCAGACGGTGACCTCGCTGCCAGCCTGTTGTTCATCGAGGAGCTCGGCCGGTGCGGCGGTGGGTCGATCCCGATGGCCGTTGGCGTCCAGACCCACATGTGCACGCCGGCGATCGCGGAGTTCGGGACCGACGAACTCAAGGAGCGGTACCTCCGCCCCGCGATCTCGGGCGAGAAGATCGGCGCCATCGCGCTCACCGAACCGGACACGGGATCGGACGTCGCAAGTATCACGACGCGTGCGGAACAAGACGGCGACACCTGGATCGTGAACGGTCGCAAGATGTTCATCACGAACGGGACCCGTGCTCAGTTCATGACCATGGCCGTCCAGACCGAACCGGGTTCCAAACATCGCGGCGTCTCGATCTTCATCGTCGACACCGACCTGCCGGGCGTCACCGTCTCCCGGAAGTTGGACAAGCTCGGCATGCGCGCGTCGGACACTGCGGAGTTCGCGCTCGACGACGTACGGGTGCCGGCCGGCAACCTGCTCGGTGGCGCGACCGGCGAAGGATTCGCGCAGATGGCCTGGCAGCTGCAATACGAGCGGCTGTCCGGCGCCGCGCAGAGCATCGGTCAGGGTGACGATGTCTTGGAGCAGACGATCGCGTACGCGCGCGAGCGCCGTGCGTTCGGTCGGCCACTTGCCGACAACCAGGTGATCGCGCACATGCTGGCCGATGCCGCTACTGAACTCGAAGCGGCGCGTGCGCTCACGTACGACACGATCTGGCGCGTGCAGCAGGGCGAGTATCCGGTCGCGGAGATCTCGATGGCGAAGAAGTACGCCGCCCAGGTGCAGAACCGATTGGTCGACGCCTGCTTACAGGTCTACGGCGGTGCCGGCTACCTGAACGAGACACCGGTGTCTCGGTTGTGGCGCGACGCTCGGCTGCAACGCATCGGTGCCGGCACTGACCAGATCATGAACGAGGTCATCGCGAAGCGGCTCGGCATCCGCGGGTGACCGATCCAGATGCGCGGCCAGCTTCGTCAGGTCAGGGTGAGCCAGACGCGTTTGCCGTCACCGTCGGGGTCGTCGTCCCAGCCCCACTCGTGGGCCACTGCGGCCACGATCGGTAGGCCGCCGTCGAACCCTTGAGGATTGGGCTTGCCCATACGTGGGGACTCGGAGTTGCCGTCGATCACCTCGAGGTGAACCCCGTGACCTTCCTTCCGGGCCCGCACGGTGATGGCTCCCCCAGCGTGGACGATCGCATTGGTCACGAGTTCGCTGAGTGCGAGTTCCCCGGTCTGGGTCTGCTCGTCGGTGAGCTCGAGTCGGTTTGCGACGTCGCGAAAGAACATTCGGGCGGCGTGCACGTCCTGGGGTTGGGCGCGCAACTTGATCTCATGGACATGCGGTGTCCGCATCACTGCCCTTCACGATTTCGTTGATGGACCCGGGACTTCAGCCCGCTGTACGACTGTGCAGATGCCCCGCATGCCGGCCGGGGAAACCTCGGTGGTCATGCGATGAACTGTCGTGTGTATCTCGAGACCGCCTCCGAAGGCGGTCGGTGGCGGTTGACGGATCGCTGACGGCCTGATCCACTCCGGTGCAGCGGCGCAGAGGGAGGCCCTGATGGGAAGCACGCGGATCCGTATCGTCGGCGTCGTGATCGCCGTCGTCGCAGCTGGCTGTAGTTGGAACGCAGTCGGTCACGACGGCGGCCATTCGTTCTCGAGCCCAGGCGACCGCACTGTCACGCCGCAGAACGTCACCGGCCTCCACGAACTCTGGAGTGGAACGGGAACGGGAGCCTCTGCGCCGGTGGCGGCCGACGGGCGGGTGTTCACGGTCCAGTCGGCAGCATCCGGACGTGAACTCGCGGCGTACGCCGCGCTGGGATGCGGCACCGCAGTCTGCGCGCCCACATGGACCCAGCCTGCCGCCGGCACACCGCTGCTCGCCGGTGGACGGGTGATTGCCGAGTCGGCGGGGGTCTCGTCGACTC
>JANLTQ010000403.1:0-8393 GCA_031363005.1 Acidimicrobiia bacterium
CGCGACCAGGGTGGCGAGATCCTTTGCCTCGAGGCGGGTGGTCAGGATTTCAGGCGTTGCGGTCGGGAGCGCGTCGTGCGCGGCCCAGAGGGGTCCGCCGCGCTCGGTGGACATCTGTGTCCGCAAGGCGGCGGACAAGGCGACGATGTCTTCGATGTCACTCGACGTTGCCGGACGCGCGGCTTCTTCGGCGGCCGACGATTCCGCGGCCGTCGATGTGGCGTCGGGAGAATCCGAGGCGGTCGCGGTCATGGGGCGGTCACGCGCTGAGTTGCGCAATCTTGCCGAGGATGGTCGTACGGGCGCGATGCGCAGTTTCGTAGGCCTGGACCGCGAGCAGGTCGGGCCGAGCGAGGCCGATGAGCCGGTCGATGACCTGGGTCGCCGACAACAAGTCGTAGTCCGGGATGGCGAGCGCATCCTGTCTGGGAGAGGGACTCGGCACCGACGACTCCCCCGCAGCTGTTCCGACCTTCGGGGCCTTCGGCTTCGACGCCCGCTTGGCCGTCGCCCGCTTGGCCGTCGATCCTTTGGCCGTCGTCGTGCTGGCTCCCGCTGGACTCGGTGCCGATTCCGGCGCGCGGTTGGGTCCGGCCGGTGCCGTGCCGTTCGTGCCGGACGCGGCCGGTGGTGCCGCCGGTGGTGTCGTCACCGCGGTCACGGCGGCGAGGGTGTCCTCGGCGCGTTTGCGTACGGTGCCGGCGGCGGCCTCGGCCTGGCGGCGTACCTCGGGGCCGCCGTACTTCACCGCCATCTGGCCGATGGTCTTGTACTGGCCGGCCTGGGTCCCGGCGGTCTTGCGCCGCTGGGTGACCTCAGTCTGGCCGCGGGCGACGAACATCTTGAGAAACGTCGGCACCGTGTCCTTGGCGAACATCGCCAGGCCGATCGGCGCGTAGACGAGCAACTCGACCGCTCGTTCGATTGGGGTGTCGTTCTCGCTCACGATGTGCTCCCAGGAGTGGACCCGGCTCGGATCTTACGGCCGCGACCGAACGCCACGGCGAGTGCAGCCAACATCGCGACGCCGCTCCCACATTCCGTCCAGTCGCCGAATTTCACGTACGGCGTTCGCCCGCTCGTGGTGGTCACGACACCGGAGACGATGGTGTTCTTGAACAGCGAGGTGGTGCGGTGCACGACCCCCTCGGCGTGGATGACCGCCGTGATCCCCGAGATCGATGCATGGAGGACGGGCCGGCCGATCGCAGCTGCGCTCATCTGACTCAATGCAACGTGCTGGGCCGCGTTCGCCGACCGCCGGTACGAGCGGTTGTTCGTGGTCACGATGATGGCTTCGGCACCGGCAGCCGCGTTCTCTCGCATCAACGGTCCGAACGCGCTCTCGAAGCAGATGACACTGCCGATCTTGTGTCCGGAGACGTCTTCGATCCCGATCCGCCGGCCGTGGGTGAAGTCGTGCGGAATCTGTTGGAGCGCACTGATGAAGCTCAACGAGTCGCGCCACGGCACGAACTCGCCGAACGGGACGAGGTGGCGTTTGGCGTAGGTGCCCACCAACTGACCGGTCGGTGAATACAAGCGGTTCGCGTTGAAGGCTTTGCCCGGCTCGGTCTGCTCGTCGATCACATTCGCCATGATCGCGGTGTGATGGCGGCGCGCGATCCGAACGAGTTCGGCGCGCAGGAGCGGGTCGGCCTCCGGGTCCGCTGCCAACGAAGACTCGGGGAACACCACGAGGTCGTAGCGCCCGCGCAGTCTCGCGGCCAGCGCCAAATGCGAGCGGGTCAAGTAGTCCGAGTCCAGCTCGGCTTGGGTCAGGTACCGGTTCTTATCGTTGCCCTGGAGAAGCGCGAAGCGCAGGTGACCGGTCCTCGTCGGCTCGAACCGCGCCGCGGTCGCGATGACGACGACGACGGCCAACCCCACAGCTCCACCGGCGGCGAGCCCGAGCGCGCGGCGGCCCGATGTCGTCGCCCGCGTCGCCCGAACGAGATCGGCGACGAGACCGTTGACCGCGACGACGACGAAGGTCGCGAGCGGCACGCCACCCCAGCTCGCCAACGCGTGTCCGGGCGTGAGGTCGTGGAGGGTGACGCCCAGTTGTCCCCACGCGAGGCCGCCGAGCGGCCAGCGGGTTCGCGCCGCCTCGAACACGACCCAGATCGCAGCGGTCAGGAACGGGGAGCGCACCCCGCGTCGGGCAGCCATGCCCACCACTCCCCCGGCGGCGGCCCAGAAGCCGGCTTGCAGGGCGACGAGCGGGACGATGGCGATGGCGCCGAAATACCACGTCCAGGCGAGGTGGACGGAGAAGAAGCCGATTCCGGCAACGAAACCGAGCCAGGCGGCCCGACGGGGTGATGCGTCGTGCCACAGCCACAGCAATGGGGCCAGGGCGACGAGCGCCAACCAACCGAGATCGACGGTCGGAAAGGCGAAGGACACAGCCAGGCCGGAGCCCAGCGCAACGAAGCTGCTACCTCGAACTCGGGCGCCGGTCCGCGGCGCCCGGTTCACTCGCAGTCCCGGCAGAGGTCCTTCTCTCCCTTGGCCAGTTGGCTCAGAGGCTTGACGAGAAAGCAGGACCGACACAGGAACTCGTCGTCGCGTCGAGGAACGATCTTGCCGGTGCCCTCGGCGGGGTTGTCCGGCTCGTCCTCATCTTCGAGGTCGGCCTCTTCCTCGTCGATCCGCTCGGCTGCGGTCCGCTCGGCCAACAAGACGTCGAGCGGCTCCTCGACGTCGTCGGGGTGCAGCTCCTCTTCGAGGTCGAGATTCTCGTCGTCGTCGTCATCGTCGGACTCTTCGCCCGCGGCTTTGACGGGCTCGACCGGCTCGGTGCCCGGCGCCGCGATGATCGCATCGATGTCCACATCGATGTCAGGATCGAGCGCGTCGACATCGTCGAGCACGAGGTCGGGGTCATCCGCCTCCGCGTCCTCGTCTTCGATATCGATGTCTTCGTTTTCCACGTTGTCGTCGTCCGCCATCTGCGCTCTCTTGAATGTGGTCCCGGCCCGTGAGGGCGCGCACTATATCCCTGGCCCACGCGCTCGATGCGGTATTCAGCGCAGAAAAAAGGCGGCGAAGCCCAGGAGGCCGTTGGGGCCACTGGGACTCCGGGTCGACGAATCGGCCCGATGTCACAGAGTTCTCTACTAAGACTCCTGGACTCCGCCAGTCGACACTGCGCCCCCTTCCCGCGAACGGAAAGAACCACGACCGGCGAGCGTCGAACGGGATGGAGTCAGTCAGATCGAGAGGGGTCGTGTCAAGGCGAAGCCGCGCCGCAAGCGAGCCCGTGACCTGCGACGCCGCGCGTCGAACCTGGTCAGGGCGTCGAGACTTTTTCGCGGCACGCGGTGTGCTGCGCGCGCAGCGTCACGAAAGCGTCGCTCGACGGGCCGCAGCAGCACGCTCCGAGGCGAGCCGTTCGAGCTCGTAGACCTCGTGGTCGGCATAGCTCATGGCCGCGGCGAGCGCGCGATGACCAGCCTGCTCGCCGATCAGTCGATGCATTTCTTGCGCGACCACCCGGTACGAAGGATGTCCCTGTGGGGTCGTGCGCAACTCGATGAGATGCATGGCTTCACGCGCGTTCATCTGCATGACATACCGAAGTCGGTACGCGAGTGAGACCGCGTATGAGGCTTGCTCGGGAAAGCGAAATGCCATCGCGCCGTAGAGCGCGGCGGAAATGTCCATCGCCTTGACGAAGGCCTCGTCTTCGCCGGCCTCGGTCACGGGCTCGGGCACGTCGTAGCCATGCGCCGGTGAGAGCTGTTGCCACTCGATCGTGAGCATCCGGTGGCGCTGGAGGTCACGAAAGGCCCCGTAGTCAGCGAGGATGTCGAATCGGTAGTCCGTGCGCTCGAAGGCTCGCCCGGGCTTGTGGCGCCGGTTGGAACGGTCCCCCACGTAGGCCCGCAGGATCGACACTCGCTCGTCCGCCGCGAGGGTGCGGACCCGGTCCAAGATCTGGGTTTCGCTGAGATTGGTATGCGAATAACAGATGGCGGCGAGGACCTTGTCTTCGCCGTCGGGGTCGAAATCGGTGAGCGTGACCATGGCTCCCGGCTCGGGATCCATTCGCCCGAAAATGCGGTGCACGACGTCCTCGGTATGGGAGTTCGTGTCGGCGAGATACTGGGTCCAGACACCACCGCGTTCGGGGCGATCCACTCGCGTGAGGAACGACGGCACCACCTTGCGGAGCTCGGTCAGCATGAGATCGGCGTAGTGGCGCGCCTCGGGCAACGGATGGGCGCGCATGCGCAGGAGCAGTGCCTCGTAGCCCTGACCGGTGCCGTAGATCCCGACGTTGCTCAACGTCGCCGCCGGGAGGATCCCGCGTAAGGCATCGCACGCCTTGGCCTTGATCGTCTGCTTGTAGACGAAGTCCGAGTCGCCGGACTCCTTCGGGTACCGGTGGCGCGCCCACTCGAGCAGCTTCGGCAGCAGCGACGAGTAGATCGTGAAGAGCTGATCGACCTGTTCGACGTACCGCGCGCCGAGCTTGGATTCCAAGACGTCGGGCGGGCGGAAGTAGCGGTAGCGACCGCCGAGGCGGCTGTCGTATTCGATGTAACGGGTGGACTGTTCGAGGTAGGCCATGAGCCGACCCCACTCGAGCACCTTGGTCAGCAGGTTCGACGCCTGCTCACACGCAACGTGCACGCCTCCGAGCTGCGCAACGGAATCGTCGCCGTACTCGAGGAAGACGCGGTCGTACAGCTGTTCGGCGCGCTTGAGGCCGATGCTCGCGTCGACGGTCAGATCGCCGCTGATGTCGAGATCGCCCACGAACTCGTCGAGGAACAATCGGCGCAGGCTCTTGTCCGAACGCGAGTACCGAGCGAACAACGCACCCTTGACGACTTCGGGGAGGTTGACGAGCGCGAAGACGGGACCATCGAGGTTCGTGAAATACGGCCGCAGGACGGCCTGTTCTTCCTCGTCGAAATGCTCCGCCACGTACTGCATCGGACCGTTGAGGCTACCGGCCGCCTTGGACCAGTCCGGGGATTCTCCGGCGGCGTCGGCCGGTTCGTTCGATCAGATCAGGAGTCGGAGCGCGCTCGGGAGAATGGACAGTCCGAGGCGAGTTTCCGCCTGGCCAGACCGACGATCCAGCGTGACCGGCCAGGGCCGGCGCAGGCCGTCGATCTCGATGACCCGGCCGCTCGTGGTGAGGATGCGGGGATGGGGCAGGTGGGTGCCGGTTGGAAGGCGGCGCCGCATCGGGCCCCGCTCCCCCGGCGCTAGCGCGTACACCTGGACCTCGAGTCGGCCGTCCCCGGGATGGCCGCGAGGGACGAGATCAGCGCCCGCAACGAACTGGCCGTTGGCGATTACCACGCTTGTGGCGGGTCCGGAGAACAGCTCGCGCCCGTCGACCCAGACACGGATGGGCCGGCGCCGGTGATACGGACGGAGTCGCGTCGGTGAGATGCCGAGGATCACACCGTTCATCGCCACGCCGAGGTCCGACGAGATCGCGTCGATGGGCAGCTCGATACCTCGGATGGGCCGATCGTGACGCACGCGGTCCGTCACACTGACGCCGGCGTTGAGGTCGGCGTTGAGGTCGGCTTTGAGGTCGGCGAGTCCGACCGCGCGGGCCAGGTCCGACCCCGAGGGGAAGAACCGCACCAGGCGTGCGGGCCCAGGATCCGCGCTGTCGGTTGTGATGAGAGCGGCGAGCGCCTGGTCGTCGCCGTGACATTCGATCTCCGCGGTCGCGTCGGTGGGCCGGCCCCACTCTTCGCCGGGCTTGATCACGCGGGGACCACGCTCGACGCGGCCACCACCCCACGGAAGCACGCGTCGGCCGCGGCGTTCGCAGTTGCTCGAGTCTCCGGGTCCGGTGCGGCGTCGCCGAGCTGACGGAGCAGATCGACGACCTGCTTCACGTGGCGCACGAAGTCGCCCCCGGTGAGCTCGTCGTCCTCGTCCAGCACATCCGCGAGCGATTCGCCCGACGCCCACGAATGCATCGCGTCGGTCAGTCCCGGGTCGGGGCGGCGGGTCTCGGTCAATCCGGCGTCCACCTCACGACCGTGGAGTTCACGCCACGCGTGATCGACGGAGCGGAACTTCTGGGCGACCCGGCTGGTGGGCCAGACCGGTGGCGGCATCGGTCCGTCACTGTCCGGACCGCGCCGTTCGTACGTGAAGGTGGACATGATGGCCGCAAGTTCGGCCGGGTCCAACCCGTCCATGGCGTGGCGTCGGAGCGACTCGGCGATCAGCAGGTCGGCTTCGGAATAGATGCGTGACAACAACTCCCCGCCCGGAGTCAAACGCCACTCGTCGACGTAGTCCAAGTCCTCGAGCACCTTCAGCACCCGATCGAACTGGCGCGCCAGGGTTTCGGTGCGCTGTTGCGCCCGGCCGCGCAGGCGCGACGTTTCTTTCTCGAGCCGCTCGGCCAACGCCGCGGACTTCAGGTGTTGCCCAAGCTGGGGACAGGACCGCACCGGGTGTTCGCCCAACTCGTGTTCCCGGACGGCGACGGTGTCGTCGCCCGTCGGTGTGGGATCTCGGAGCGTCGCAGCACGCAGCGCCTCGGCGGCGGCGCGACGGAAGGGAACGCTGCGGGGCGCGAACGGCTTCGGAAGGTCGAAGTGGCCGACGCGCTCGGGCGGCCGGCGGAAGTCCCCCGGTCCGAGGCGAAAGATCTCGCGGTTCGTGCCGAGCAGCATGAGGCGACCGCCGGTCCGGCCGCTCTCGTGCTTGAGCACGACGGCGCGGCCACCCCCGCGCCGGGTGGTGACGATGTCACCGGGTCGGAGCGCATCGAGCGCGTCGGCGATGCGCTGATGGCGGCCGGATTCGCGCCGAGCGAGTTCCACGCCGTGGGCGAGCGCGCGGTACTCCTCCACGTCGCCGCGGTCACACGTGGCATCGGCGCGGAGCTGTTCGAGTTGCTGTTCGTTGTGGCCGAGATGACGCTCCACCCGCACGACCGCTCGATCGGCGTGATACTGCGCAAAGGACAGGTTGAGGAGCCGATGCGCGGTATCGGGCGAATACCGGGCAACGAGGTTCGTGGCCATGTTGTACGTGGGTCGGAACGACGACGTGAGTGCGGAACTGCGCCGGGACGCCAAGCCGGCGACCTGATCGAACGGCACGAACGGGCTCCAGCACACGACCGCGTACCCCTCAGGGTCGATGCCGCGCCGTCCGGCCCGCCCGGTGAGCTGGGTGTACTCACCCGGCGTCAGGAACTCGTGGTGCTCGCCGGTGAACTTGGACAACTTCTCGATGACGACGGTCCGGGCCGGCATGTTGATTCCGAGCGAGAGCGTCTCGGTCGCGAAGACCACCTTCACCAGTCCGGCAGCGAACGCAGCTTCGACCGCTTCCTTGAGCGGCGGGACGAGGCCGGCGTGGTGCGCGGCGATGCCGAGCTCGAAGCCGCTGATCCATTCGTCGTAGCCGAGGGCATCGAGGTCGTCATCTTCGAGAGGCCGGCTCCGCTCGTCGGCGAGCGCGCGCAGGGCCACCCGTTCGTCGGGCGTGGTCAGTCGAATCCCGGCGGCGAGACACTGGCGAACCGCGTCATCGCACGCGGCGCGGCTGAAGATGAACGAAATCGCCGGGAGCATCGACCGCTCCTGCAACAGGCCGACGAGTTCCGAGCGCCGGGGCGTAGCGAATCGAGAACGCGGTTGGCTCCGGTCCCGTGATCGACCACTCCCGCGCGCGTCGAGGATCGCGGCCTCGGGGTTCGGCCGCAACTCGCCGCTGGTGCTGGGGCTGTCGTCGGGGACGAAGGTCGGGAGCAGATGGATCTCGGGCGTGTGGCGCTCGGCGACGGCGTAGAGGTTCGTGAGCTCGACGGGCCGGGTCTCCTCGATCACCGTGGCCATGTGCCCGCGCACCGTGGTGATCCAATCGGCGACCTCTTCCGCGTTCGAGACCGTCGCCGAGAGACAGACGAGCGCGACCTCGAGCGGGAGGTGGATGATGACCTCTTCCCACACCGCGCCGCGATAGCGGTTCTGGAGGTAGTGCACCTCGTCGAGCACGACGTAGGCGAGGTTCTCGAGTGTCGCCGAACCGGCGTAGATCATGTTGCGCAGCACTTCGGTGGTCATCACCACGATCGGGGCTTCGCCGTTGACTGCGTTGTCGCCGGTGAGCAGGCCCACCCGATCGACGCCGTAGATCCGGACGAAGTCGCCGTACTTCTGGTTCGAGAGGGCCTTGAGCGGCGTGGTGTAGAAGACCTTCTGGCCCTCTCCCAGCGCCCGATGGACCGCGTATTCGGCGACGACGGTCTTGCCGGACCCGGTCGGTGCCGCCACCAGCACCGAACTCCCGGAATCAAGCGCGTCGAAGGCGCGTTCCTGGTACGGATCGAGCTCGATGCCGAGCCCGGCCGTGAAGGTGGTTTCTCAGTAAATAGGTGTCACCGGTAA
>JANLTQ010000405.1:0-3285 GCA_031363005.1 Acidimicrobiia bacterium
GTCACGTCTGCACGCCCGAAGAAGTCGCCGGTGTCGTGCACGCGCTCGTCACCGACGTGGGTGGCTACCTCACAGGCATCAAGGTGACCGTCGACGGCGGCACGTTTTGAAACTCCCTCGAAAGGACTCACCATGACCACCGGATCCGCCAGCATCGTGATCGACCGCGACCCGATGGCGGTGTTCGCGCTCATCACCGACGTCACCCGGACGGGGGAGTGGAGTCCCGAGTGCACCAGCGGCCGGTGGGTCGGCGACGCCGCCGGTCCGGCGGTGGGCGCCAAGTTCGAGGGCGACAACGCTCTGGTGATCGGCGGTATGACCGTGAAGCGCTGGACCACGACGTCCGAGGTCACCGAGTGCGTCCCCGGTGAGCGCTTCGCGTTCGTCGCCGAGGAGTACACCACCTGGAAGTACGACCTCGAGCCCGTCGGTACTGGGACCCGCGTGACCGAGTCCTTCGACTTCACCACCGCGAGCGCCACGCAACGGTTCTTGTACGAGACCGTCGCCCGCCGCCCGTCGTCCATGGTCAAAGGCATGCGCCAGACCCTCGAACGCATCAAAGCCACCCTCGAGTCCTGACCCCACCCCTGCCCTTTGCCCAACCAGCGCTCGTATCGCACCCCCGGGGTGCAGCTCGCGTCGGGGTTCAGAAGACGGCGTGCGACGCCAAAAGCGCCCGGAGTTCTCGATCGGTCGACGGGCCGTACGTGCGGAGCGACACCCCGCTCGTCTCGCGCGCCGTGGCCAACTCGGCACGGGAGAACTCACACTTCGTCGACGGCGGATCGATGCCGTAGAGCGCGAGCGCGTTGGTGCCGAGGATCTTGCGCTTGATCGGCGCGGTCAACGCCGGATAGTGGTACCGATCCTGGAACTCGGTGGAGATCTCGAAAGCTCGGAACGCCTGGATCTGGTCCTGGGGTGATCCGTACCAGAGGCTGTCGGTGCCCCAGAGCACCCGATCGGGTCCGACGGCGTTGAGCAGTTTCCCGAGCACATGCGCGGCCTGGGTGGGGTCGCGCATGAGGTTCCACCAGGTGGAGCCCAGCTCGGCGTAGACGTTCTGTCCCGGACCGATACCGGCGCGCGTCAAGCTCGTGACTAGGCGATCGACCCCTTGGCCGGTCTCGCTGTACGGACCTTCCGTGACCCCGGCTTCGAAGCCCGAGTGGTACACGACGAAGCGCAGATCGGGGTGAGCGCGAGCGGCGGGGCCGACGTCGATGGGCGAGGCGTATTCACTTCCCCCCGAAAACCCCTTGTGCACACAGACGACGTTGGGCCCGACGTCCTCGACCTGCGCAAGGAATGCCTCGCCCACACGCGGGGCGTCGCCGTCGTGGTCGTCGAGCCACCAACCGTCGGACGGTGCGTGGGTGTACACCTTCCACCCGACGATCCCGTGGTCGCGGCGGAGTGCGGCCATACCGTCGATCTGTTGACCCCTGGGCCCCACGGTCGGCTGCACCCCACCGTGGAGCAACACCCGATCGTCACCGCACACGCGCTCGGCCAACGCGCGAGCGGTCCGCATCGCGTTCCAGTCGAGCGGATTGACCTGTTCGGGGATCGGGATCGCCGTGAGGACCATCAACGACGTGTCGGACTGGTTGAACAGCAGGTCCAGGTACTGCTCCACGGAGAAGCACGCGCGCGCGTCGGACTCTCCGCAGCGGCCCTGGGGAAACGAGTTCACCAAGCCGTCGATGCCGGCGATGCCGGTTCCCGGTCCGGTCAGGTCGTAGTCGAGGTAGTGGGTCTGAACGTCGAAGATGAGCTCGTCGCCGGCGAGCACCTCGGAGGCGGCATCGGGTTCCGTCGAGGCGTTGGTCGGGATCTGATACGTCCCCCCGGACCGACGCCCGCGCGCCTTGTTGGCATCGTCGTGGCAGGCGGCCAGCGTGCCGAGCATGAGCGCGGCGCCGCCGAGGCTCCGCAGGAACGTGCGCCGATCGACACCCAACCGGCGTGCGAGCTGAGCGGCCTCCGCACGCGTCCGACGAATGGCCTCGAACTCCACCGCTCCGAGCGGCACCGGCCGTTCCTCGCCGTTGGAACACGGTCCCAGCTTGATCGGCAGCTCCGCGTCCGGATCCCACTGCATGCGAGGACGCTACGCCCGCCGGGCCCTCATGCGCTGCCGGCCGATTCGTCCGATTCGTACAGGGTGGTCGCACCCCCGTGAGACGGTGCGCCGCATGATCAGCATCCTGCTCGTGACCCTGCTCATCGTCATCGTGATCGGCGCCGCCGCCGGCACTGCCGCGGTCATCGTCCAACGGGGACAGGTCGAGGCGCCGGTCGGCCCCGACCCCGAAGAGATCGCGAACCGCATCGCTCGCAGCGCGGCGCAGCAGCAACAGGCCGCGCTCGGCAATCTCATCGAGACGAACCGGGCGCTGATGGACGCCGAACGCACACGCGCCGGGGAGACCTTGGCCCACGAACGCACCCAGATGGAGCAGCAGTTCAGCACCATGCAGCAACAGCTCGGGAAGGTCACCGACCTCGTCCGAGACTTCGAGACTGGGCGGGGCGCCAAGATCGAGCAGCTGTCCGGCGCGCTCGCGCAGCAACGCGCGGGGATCGCCGAACTGGCGCAGACTGCGCAGGGTCTGCGGGAGGCGCTCGCCAGCTCGAAGACCCGGGGCCAGTGGGGTGAACGCATGGCCGAGGACGTGCTGCGCCTTGCCGGGTTCGTGGAAGGTGTGCAGTACCGCAAGCAGAAGTCCGTCGAACAGGGGAGCGGCATCCCGGACTTCACGTTCCTGCTCCCACAGGAATCGATCCTCTACATGGACGTGAAGTTCCCGCTCGACAACTACCTGCGCCACGTCAACGCCGAGTCCGAGTTGGAACAGGTTCGTTACCGCGAGGACTTCCTCAAAGACGTTCGGGCCAAGGTCAAGGAACTCGCCGTCCGCGACTACACGGGCGGGTCCACATCGAGCGTGGACTGCGTCTTGCTCTTCATCCCGAACGAAGCACTGTTCGCATTCGTGCAGGAACACGCGTCGACCCTGTTGGACGACGCGATGCGCCAACGGATCGTGATGTGTTCGCCGATGACCTTGTTCGCGGTGCTGGCCGTGGTGCGCCAGTCGGTCGAGAACTTCCGCATGGAACGCACCGCGAGCGAGATCCTGGACGTGCTCGGTGACTTCACCAAGCAGTGGGGTGCCTTCACCGACAAGATGGACGCGCTCGGACGCGGTCTCAACACGGTGACGAAGGCCTACGACGACCTGTCCGGCACGCGCAACCGCGCGCTAACGCGTC
>JANLTQ010000423.1:0-6217 GCA_031363005.1 Acidimicrobiia bacterium
TCGTTCTCGAGCACCGCCGCGACTTCGGGATCTTTCGCCGGGAGTACCTGCTGGCGTGACACCACCAAGGACACCTCGCTCCCCAGCGCGCTGAACATGTGGGTGAACTCCACACCGGTCACACCGGATCCGATGACGCACACGTGCGTGGGAATCTCCGGCGGCGGATACGCCTCGCGAGTAGTGAGCACGCGCTCGTTGTCGAGCGGCGCCCATTCGGGGATACGCGGTCGGGAACCGGTGGCGATGAGGAAGACATCGCCGGCCACGGTCTCCCCGCCGTCGACCTCGACCGTGTGCGCGTCCACGAACCGACCGGCACCGTGGATGAGCCGGACGCCTTGCGATTCGAGCAACGAGCGAACCGAGACGCGCAGCTGCTCCTCGATGCCGGCGACGCGCGCGCGCAACGCGTCGACGTCGAGCTCGCCCTCCGCGCGCAGTCCCATGATGTGGGCGCGCCGCAGTCCCGCGAGCTCTCCGCCGGTTGCGATCATCGCCTTCGATGGCACGCAGTCGAGCAAGTGCGCGGCACCACCGACGAGGTCACGCTCGATCAGTGTGACGTCGGCACCGAGCGTCGCCGCGACCGTCGCCGCGGTGTTGCCGGCCGGGCCACCACCCAAGATCACCAGTCGTCGAGTCACAGTCAGACGCTAAGCGGTATTCAGAGCGGCGGAGGAGCCCACGCCGGAACCGGAGCGAGGGCCCTCCCCCACCTAGCCTCGATCGATGCCCGAGTACCGCCATGACGAGATCCTGGATCGTCGAGTGATCGTCGCGGCCGAACGCTCCGCGCGGCCCCACACGACCACCACGAACCCGGATGCGCGCAGCGGTCCTGAGCAGTGCCCCTTCTGCCCCGGCCACGAAGATCGCACCCCGCCCGAGACCTACCGAACCGGTAAGGGCGCGGCGGAGACGCTCGGTTGGCGCGTGCGGGTGGTGCCGAACCTCTACCCCATCGTCGGCACGCCCGAGCACGGCGATGCCACGGGTGCGCACGAGGTGGTCATCCTCTCCCCGGACCACGACCGCAGCTTTGCCCAGCTCGATCTCGATCAGGCCGTGGAGGTGTTCACCGTGCTGCGAAACCGCGCCCGCTTCCATCTCGAGGCCGGACGGGCCTACGCCTCCGCTTTCCTCAACTACGGCCGGGGTGCGGGGGCGTCGATCGAACATCCCCACGCGCAGCTCGTCGCGCCCGATGCGCCGGCCGAGGCCATCAACGCGATGGTCGAACGCTTTTCCACCGACCTCATCGCTCGCGAGATGACCGACGCCCGCCGCAACGGACTCGTCGTGGTCGACGGCCCGGCCATTGCGTGGTGCCCACCGGGTTCGTGGGCTCCCTATTCGATGCGGGTTGCGCACCGCTCGACGCGTGCCGGCTTTGACGGCGCGACCGACGCCGAAGTTGGGGTCGTGGCCGAGTCTCTCCACGCCGCCCTCGGTCGACTCCACGCGATCCTTGGCGACGTGGCGTACAACGTGATCGTTCACAGCGCGCCACCGAAGGTGCACGCGCGTGAGATGCACTGGCACGTGGAGGTGGTTCCGCGCACCGGCGTCGTGGCCGGATTCGAGCTCGGGAGCGGCATCTATGCCAACTCCGTCGCCCCCGAACAGGCCGCCGTCCTCCTCCGCGGCGAGACATGAACGGAGCGGGAGTCCAATGAAGATTCATCTCTGCACCACCATCGGTGCGCCGGTCGAACGCGTCTGGCGGACCGTCGAGGACATCTCTACCCACACTGACTGGATGGCCGACGCCGAGTCGATCACCTTCGTGTCCGAGCAACGGTCCGGCGTCGGCACCGAGTTCGACTGTCTGACCCGGGTCGGACCGCTGTCGACCGTCGACCGCATGCGCATCACCGAGTGGGAGCCCGAAGCAGTCATGGGCATCGAGCACCGCGGCCTCGTCACCGGGTCGGGTCGCTTCACCCTGCGCGCTTCCGGCGCCGGACTCACCGAGTTCTGCTGGGACGAGGACCTGCACTTCCCGATATGGCTGGGCGGCGCGATCGGTGAACGTGGCGGCCGACCGGTGTTGATGCGCATCTGGCGCGCCAACCTGGCCCGTCTCCGAGCCCTCGCCGAACCCTGACGACCCCCCGAGTAGCGGTCAGCGGCCGGTGAAGGTCGCCTTCCCGGGGCCGTGCTCGAGGAAGCTCGTCACCCCGGTCTTCGCATCGTCGGTGCCAAACACGGCGACGAACGCCTCGGCCTCGGCATCCAACCCGTGCGCGAGTGAGTCATCGAGGCCGGCGTCGATGGCGCGCTTGGCGAGGCCCATCGCCGCGACCGCACCGGACGCGAGCTCGCCCGCCCACGCGAGCGCCGACGTCTCCAACTCTCCGGCCGGCACCACCCGGTCCACGAGTCCGATCGCCAACGCTTCGGGCGCCTTCACCTGGCGTCCGCTCCAGATCAGCTCCTTGGCGCGCGCCGGTCCGATGAGGCGCGGTAAGCGCTGAGTCCCGCCCGCTCCGGGCAGGATGCCGAGCAAGATTTCGGGCTGACCGAGCCGGGCGGTATCGCCGGCGATGCGCAGGTCACAGGCCAGCGCAAGCTCCATCCCACCGCCCAGGGCGAAGCCGCCGACGGCGCAGATCACCGGACGCGGGATCGCGGCCAGTCCGTCGAACGCCCGCCGGAACGTGAGCCCGATCGTGCGCGCCTCATCGCGACCACCGAACTCCTTGATGTCGGCGCCGGCCGCCAGTGCCTTCTCGCTCCCGAACACCACGACGGCCTTCACCGCCGGATCGGCCTGGAGCGACTCCGCTGCGTCGCCGATGGCGCCGAGCAACGCTTGGGACAGGGCGTTCATCGGCGGTCGGTTCAACCGCAGCGCGACCACACCGTTCGCGTGGGATTCCAGGAGTACGAGATCGTCAGCCATAGCGTCGGACACTACCGGCGCGCGTCTGCGGGAGAACTCAGACCTCGCGCAGGAGCTCGGCCGCCGCCGTGTGCGGATCGAGTTCACGGCGGGCCACGGAATCGAGCAGCGCCTCGAACCGCTCCCCCGAACACGCGAGACCGGCCTGTTCCTCCAACCGGGTGACCACGATTGCGCGCAGTTCGTTGCGCAAACGCTCCTCGCGACGAGCGTCGAGGCGACCGTCGGCCTCTTGGAACGTCCGGTGCTCGTTGATGACATCCCACAGTTCGTCGATGCCCTCACCGCGCGTCGCCACGGTCGACACGATCTTCGGACGCCACGCCGTATGCGCCGACAGATCCAGCATCATCTCCAGGTCGCGGATCGTCTCGGCCACGCCGTCACGGTCCGCCTTGTTCACCACGAAGAGGTCGGCGATTTCCATGAGCCCCGCCTTGTTGGCCTGCACGCCGTCACCCCACCCCGGGTTCACCACCACCACGGTCGTGTCCGCGGCACCGGCGATTTCGACCTCGACCTGCCCGACGCCGACAGTCTCGATGACGATCCACGGCTTCCCGGCCGCATCCAAAACCCGCACGGCTCGCGGGGTCGCCAACGCGAGTCCACCGAGGTGACCACGGGTCGCCATGGACCGGATGTACACCCCGGCGTCGGTGGCATGGTCCTGCATGCGAACCCGGTCACCGAGGATCGCACCGCCGCTGAACGGACTGGTCGGGTCGATGGCAAGCACCCCGACCTCGACGTCATCCCGACGGATGCGTCCGATGAGCGCGTCGGTCAGACTCGATTTTCCTGCACCCGGTGCACCGGTGAGCCCGACGGTGTAGCCACGACCGGTGTGGGGATACAGCGCCGCCCCCGCACGGGTGGCGTCCGCGCCGCCGGTTTCGACCATCGAGATCAGCTTGGCAATCGCGCCGCGATCACCGGTCAGGGCGCGCGCCACCAGCGCGTCAGGATCACGAGCCATGGGATGGTTCAGTCAGCGACGACTTCGGTGATGCCGGGCACGCGATCCATAATGATCCGCTCTACGCCGGCCTTGAGGGTCATCGTCGAGACCGGGCACGTTCCGCACGCGCCGACCAGCTCCACGTGAACCACGAAGGCATCATCGATGTTCTTGAAGACGATGTCACCGCCGTCGGCCTGCAGCGCAGGACGAATCGCGTCGATCGCCTCGAGCACGCCGCTTTCCATGGTGTCAGTTGGCATCAGGAACCTCCGGACCGGTGGAACCCCGACGATACCGGACGCATTCCCTATTTGATGGCTCGTACGCTCCGTGGTCGAAAAGCGCGATTGCGTCGGGACGCTCCCGAGCTGCTCGCTCCGCAAGCTCCGCTCGGGTGAAAGTCACGCGCCGCTGCTGGTTCAAGCAACTTCAAGCGGGAGTTATGTCCGCTCCAAGGGTGGTGAGGGCGCCGACGAGGTTGGGGTAGCCGCGCTCCACGTGGAACCAGTCGTCGATCACGGTCTCGCCGTCGGCCTTCATGCCGGCCAACGCGAGCGCGCCGCCCGCCCGCACATCGAACGCCCGGACCGGAGCCCCGGAGAGGCGCGGCCGCCCGCGGACAACGGCGTGGCGACCCTCGCGCCGGATGTCCGCTCCCATCCGCGCCAGCTCCTCGACGAACGCGAGCCGGTTGTCGAAGACGTTCTCGGTCACGATGCCGGTGCCCTCACTCAACGCGAGCGCCGCAACGGCCATGGGCATGAAGTCGGTGGCGAACCCGGGATAGGGCAACGTCGCGATGTCGACGGCCTGCAGCGGCTCGACGGCCTGGGCCCAGATGCCGTCCGGGGTTGGCGAGACGCGCATACCCATGTCGCCGAGTTTCACGCCCACCATCTCGAGGTGTTCGAGCCGGACGCCGGTGAGGTTGATTTCTCCGCCGGCAATCCCGCACGCCATCAGGAACGTCCCCGCCTCGATGCGGTCACCCATGATCTCGGTGTCCGCCGCGATGAGTTCGTCGACACCTTCGACGGTGATGGTGCTCGTCCCTGCTCCCAACACGTGCGCGCCCATCCGATTCAGGAACGCGGTCAGATCGGTGATCTCCGGTTCACGAGCCGCGTTCTCGATGACCGTCTCACCCTTGGCGAGGACGGCAGCGGTCAGCAGATTTTCGGTGGCGCCGACACTCGGGAACTCGAGCACGATGCGCGCGCCGCACAGCGCGTTGCACCGAGCGTCGACGAACCCGTGCTCGACGGTGAGCTCGGCGCCCATCGCTTCGAGGCCGCGGAAGTGCATATCGAGCCGCCGACTTCCGATGTTGTCTCCACCGGGCAAAGCCACCCGAGCCTCGCCGCACCGCGCCAGCAACGGGCCGAGCACGTTGATCGACGCGCGCATCTGGCGAACCAACTCATACGGTGCTTCCGGCTGGAGCGGGCCGCTCGTGTCGATGGTGAGCTCGTCATCACCCGTCCACTGCACGGTGGCGCCAACCGCTCGCAGCACATCGAGCATGACGTCGAGATCGCGCACCCGGGGCAGATTGCGGACGTGGGTCACGCCCGACGCGAGCAACGCGGCGGCAAGTTGCTTCAAGCCGGAGTTCTTCGTCGCCCCGGACACCTTGACGGTTCCCCGCAACGGACCGGCCGGTCGCACACGCACTGCATCCACATGGTCAGGGTACCGGGCGAGTCCGCCGACCAAACTGTTCCGATGGACGAATCCGAATCGACCGAAGCGGGCGAGTCGCCCGACGAGATGGAGCACCGGCTCGATCAGATCGAACGGCTGCTCGGTCCGGTCCTACGGCCCGGCAAGGACGCGTTGCGCGCCGTCGGCGGAGTCGCCCGCCCGGCGTGGCGAGAAGTCACCCGGATCGAGTCCCGGATCCCGGTGACGGCCACGATGGCGCTGGCCATCGGCCTCATGCTGGTCCTCCCCAGTCGCATCGCCAATCACCCACGCTGGCTGGTGCCGGGCTTGGCCTCGATCCTGCTCATCGTGGTGCTCGTGGTGAACCCGATGCGCGTCGACGCCAACTCGAGGCGACTTCGGCCGATTGCGTTCGCGCTCCTCGCCGTGATCAGCATCGGCAACGCGATCTCGGCGGGACGGCTCATCGTCGATCTCGTCAACGCCGACGGCGACTACACACCCGAGACGTTGCTCATTTCCGGTGCACTGATCTGGACCACGAACATGATCGTGTTTGCGGTGTGGTACTGGGAGTTCGACCGCGGCGGTCCGGCCCAGCGAGCGCTGGGTACCGATCCGTATCCGGACTTTCTATTCCCGCAAATGAGCGATCCGCAGTTCGCGCCGACGGCGTCCGC
>JANLTQ010000467.1:0-5176 GCA_031363005.1 Acidimicrobiia bacterium
GCCTTCACTTCGTCGAGCGGAACCGAGGCGAACGCGATGCTTCGGTGCGCGGTCAAGGATGCATTCCACGGAGTCAGTGGCGTGTTGAACGGCGTACCACCCGATGGGCGGTTCGGATCACGACGCACCCGCGTGACGGCCACTGCGCTGCGTATCAAGTCCGGAATTGTCAAGGCGAACGCGTAGGGAAGAGGTCGACGCAGCCGCGACACGATCGCGTGCCGCACCATCTCGAGATCCGACGGTCGGTGCTCCGGGCGCCGCTCGTCGACGGTCGTGATCTCCGCAGGCGTGGGCTCGAGATCCAGGATGCTCGTGATGAGACTCGAGCCGGACACACCATCGATCGTGGCGTGGTGCATACGCGCGACGACCGCGATCGCGTCACCGTGTTCCACTCCCTCGACGACCCAGAAATCCCAGAGTGGTCGGTTGCGATCGAGGGGACGGCCCGCGATGTCGCCGACGATGGCCGCGAACTGTTCGGGACTTCCCGGTGCCGGGACCGCGATGTGGTGCAGGTGGGAGTCGAGGTCGAAGTCCGGATCGTCGAACCACACCGGCCGGTGGAGATCGAACGGCACCCACCCGAGCCGGCGCCGGAACTCCGGCAGCGCCGGGAGTCGGCTGGCAAGATGAGTCTTGATCTTCTCGAACGAGTACCCGCCGGGCACCGTCGAAGGATCGAGGAGCATCACCGCCTGGACGTGCATGTGTGTCGTCGGCGTCTCCAGGTACAGAAACGCAGTGTCCATTCCGCTCAACCGCTGCATACGATCCTCCTCGCCGCCCAGTCTGATCGGCACGGCAGCCTGGGTAAAGCGTCGTTGTCAGACTGAAGGGATGATCGACGACGGCGTGGTGGGCACTCGATGAAGTGATGCGCGGTGTGAACCCCTGGCGACGAGTGCTCGGCATCGCCGGCTGCCCGTTCGTGATCGCGCGCGCCATCACCCTCGTGAGTTGATAGGGCCGAAGCAGTACCGTTTCGCCTTCCGCCGTTCTCGAAGAGAAGTTGGGCACCCTCGTGGCCGACGCAGTCATGCAACACCGACGACCCGAACTCACCGGTTCCGCTCCACCGCTACGGGCTCAGTAGTCGTAGAGGGCGTAGTCGTTCAGGAACTGCCGGTTCCAATACCCCGAACGTTGCACCTGGGTCAGATGAGCGAGCTCGCACACCTCGGTCCAATCGGTCCGGATCACGTGGATCTGATGATCAATGATCTCGCGTGCTTCGCCCGGTTCGACGTGGTAGGTGCGGGACCGGTCCACACAGCCAATCAGCTGGCTCATGCGGTAGCCGTCAGCGCCGATCGCCATGAGCTGGCGGGTCTCGCCGCCCGACCGAGGCTGGGGGCAGACGTCGTAGGCGGGCGTGAGCGTCAGCATGTTGCCATCCCAGAACGCCGCGTGATTTCGTGGGTGATCGTCGTTGTTGCCGACCATGATGTTCAACGTGATGCGGGCGAAGAGTTCGCGCAACGTCGCGTCGGGATCCGTGAACCGCTTCCGAATGATGTCAGCGAGTGCGGCGTAGCTCGCCCCATACAGGGCCTCGTTCTCGGTCTGGCCCAGGATCGTGAGCGCGGAGACCATGGCCGTCCGGCTCCCACCGGCCGGACGGTCGAATCGGTCGATGAGCAGGGCATCCCTGCCGAGCGCGGTCGTCAGTTCGACGTGAGCAACGTTGATGCCCACGCGACGAGCAAGCTCCATCGCGATGAACTCGGCCTTGACGATCGGCTGCGTGTCCGTCGTCGAGCTGAACTTCGCAATGAGCGCGCGGTCGCCATCGCGCAACAACGCCTTCGGTCGCGCACCACCGATCGAACTGCCGTGCAGCAGGGCCGCGTCGAGGTCGGGCGACAACGGAATACCTTGCTCCACGCGTGCGGCGGACTCCGCGAGTTCTGCAAGGGTCGCTGGGCCCGTGGAACGTGGCGCGTACTCGGCCGATGACGGCTGAAAGTCCAGCGCCCCGATCCGGTCGGAGCCGGATTCGAGCAGGAGCGAGAGCTCGCTCGGATCGCTGGTGCTGTCGGTCCCCTGGCCGGCACGTCGGTTCAGCAACACCCGTCGACCCCAGGAGTCCGGGCCGGCGTCTGCGATACAACCGGCGATCTCGCCGACCTCGGGCGCGATCAGACCGGGTCGGAGCGGGAGCTCAGGCTCGTACAAAGAGATCGCGTTCCGTCGCTCGAGGTAGCTGCGGCCGTACGTGAACGTGACGACGACGCCGGAGACGTCGAGGCGTCCGGCGACGACGGGCTCGAGCTCGCCGGGCAACCACACCCAGACGAACGCGTACGTCGGTTCAGAAGTCATCGCTGACCGGGGTGGGTTTGCGGACCGCCGTGGGGAGCATGGTCAGGTGGTCGTCGATCCGTGCGGCCTCCGCTCGGCGGCGGTTGGCATCGTCGGAGAAGAGCGGTACGCCGAGGATCGCTGCGGCCTCAAAGGCGACTCCAAGCCCGACCGTGACGTCGCCGCGCTCCACCTTGCTCATGGTCGTCTTCGTGACGCCGACCCGTTCGGCCAGCTCGGTCAGGGTCCAACGGTGTTCACGCCGCGCCGCCGCCACCTGGCCGCCGAGCAACCGAGCGGCCTCAAGTGCGAGCGGCGAGTACGGGCGAGTCCGCTTCATTCGAGCATTATATTAGGCCGGAAGCTACTTCCGGGCCATTATATTATCCGCGTCGAGCGTTTCTTCGGTAGAAGCGATCGATCAGATGTCGTCGTTCAACAGGCGCACGGTGCCAATCCCGTCGACTACTCCCGGGCCGCTCACGGTCACCGTGAAGGTCTCGGCCGAGAAAACACCGTTCTCGTCGACGTTGTCCGCGAGGATCGGCACCACCAGGACCAGACTCGTCTTCCCTGCTCGCAGCAGCTTGTTTCTCGCCACCGTGACGGGCTTGAAGTCGTCGCCGATCGTCTTGCCGTTGACCGCGGTCGCACCCGCGAACACGCCCGCCAGGTCGGATCCGTTGGTGATCGTGTACGAGAGCAGCGTGTCCACGAGGACGGGGCTGGACGCCTGGATCGGGATGACGGCCGTTCCCAGGCACCGGAGTGTGCCGCCGCAGACCGTCGCGGATCCGGCTTCGTAGACGGTCGCATCGCCGATCGCGATCCGGGTGTCCGGCTCGACCGTGTCGTCGTCATCGACGATGGTCAGCAGCCCGATGTCGTCGTTGAGGGTGAGACCGCTCGACGCGCTGATCACCTTGACGACGACCGACTCGTTGGACTCCGTGGCCTGGTCGGGCGTGATGGGGATCGTGAACTTCGCCGTGCTCTTCCCCGCCAAGATCCTGAGAACGCGCGGCTTGGCCGCCGTGGTGGCCCGATAGTCGGCGGGAAGCGGCGTGAGCTCCGTCCCCTTGAGGGTTCCGTTCGCGGAGCCGCCGGTGGTGTTGTCGGCAATGACCGTGACCGTCGAGTCCACCGTGGCGGGCGCGCTCAGAGACACCACCACCGTGGCCATGTTCTTGCAGTCGACGATTCCGCAACCGCGCGCGCCGAGGCCTCCGTCGCCCTCCGGCACCGTGACGTCACCGACGTTCACGTCGATACCGGGGAGGTCGGTGTAGTCGTAGTCGGAGACGATGAACGCCCACTGGGAGGTGCTGTTGTCCGCGCTCGCGGTCCCGAACGCGAAGGTGTTGAAGAACCCGCAGCGCGTGTCCGGCGACGACAGCGGGACCGAGTCGAAGACATCGCCGAAGAGGAGCACCGGCTTGAGGTTCCCGCCGGCCATGGCGCCGGTCACCGCCGGGTCCTGCACCTTGGTGAGGCTGCCGGGTGCCGTGTCGCCGCTGTTGGACGGGTTGGTGGACGTCACGTCGTGTCGCACTGCACGGGCGTCGCGTTGCCCCACGGGGCCTGGCCGCCGGCGCCGTCGATGTCGAAGGCCTTCCAGCTCGTCCCGGCACCGAGGTCCGTGTCGCACTGGATGTCGAGCGACGCGTCGAGCCGCAGCCTCATGTTCAAGGTGCCGGCCAGGAGGTTGCCGGTCTGCGCCCCGAGCTCGCTGAACCCGGTGTCGGCCCTGGCCACGAGCAGGTCGTCGTCGCACACGTCCGCGTTCGGAAAGAAAGCCGCGGGCGGTGCGGGCGACGTGGTCACGAACTGGAACGGCGTGAAGGCCCCGGACACCGAGAAGTTCGCGGAACCGTCGATGGTGCCGGTGAACTCGATCGGGTCGGGCGCCTGGAATCCCGCCTGGGTCTCGCTACTGTCGTAGATGCTCGTGCACTGGGGGTCGTTCCCGAAGTCGACGAACCCGTCGGGAGTCCCGAACGGCGCGCGCAACTCATTGTCGAGCCCGTCCTGGCACTCGGTGACCGCGCCTTGGAGCTGCGAGCCCTGCTGATTCCCGAGGCCGAAGGCCCCACCCACCAGTGACATCTGGAACGCGGCCGCAGCGGCCGGCGCCGCCGCGATGGGAAGGGTCCCGGCGGCGAGCGCAAGCGCCACCGCAATGGTCGGGAACGGACGAATACCGCGACGACTCTTCACAAACGACCCCCATCGAATCAGTGCAACCCAGCGGATGTTAGGGAGTCACGGTGGTCGGACACAACCACCGCTCGCCGCACCGACCTATCGCATGCGGGCTCGGCGCCCTCACCTGGGTGTGTTGACGCAATCGTTCGGACCTTCCTAACCTGCGCTTCGGGTGCGGCACGGCCGATTTCGCCCAATCACACCCATCCCGACTACACGACCTGGAGGTCCACGACATGCATGGAAAGAACACCAAAAGGGTGCTCGGTGCGCTCGCCGTCAGCACGCTCGCGACTGTCAGTCTCGGCTCGGGGGTGGCGTTCGCTGGGGAACTCACCGGCAACGGAAAGCCGCTCACCATCAACGCGAAGTCGTTGTGTGTCTTCTCCGGGCTCGAAGACTTCGACCTCGAGTCACCGGTCCAGCCGGGCGTGGTACAGAACTGGGGACACACCAAGGGCGCTCCGGTGATCGTCGCCTCTCGCGGCGCCAGCAGCGTGACCCTCAACTTTGGCGACGGAGACGTCCAGGAAGGCTGCAACGCGCACCTCTACCCCGCGAAGTAGCGCGCTCATCAAACACGCTCACGAACGCTACGCCCGCCGTATCGGAGCTCGTGAACCGATCGCCGAGCGGTCACCAGACTTGCTGGTGATCGCTCGGC
>JANLTQ010000542.1:0-15559 GCA_031363005.1 Acidimicrobiia bacterium
GCCGTGGGACGACTCGCGGGCCCGGCCGGCGAGCGTCGGAGACTGAGCGTGGTATTACCACGCCAGTGTCATGGACGCGCTCATTGTCGGTCTACCGACCGCTGGAACCAAACCCAAAGGTGTCGCGGGCGGTGTCGTCGAGTGCATCGACGGCGTGCCACTCGACGTAGGTAATTGCCTGGATCACGAGTTGGCCGATTCGGTCACCGCGATGGATCTCGTAGGCGGCATCCGGGTCCGTGTTGACGAGAAGCACCTTCAACTCGCCGCGATACTGGGCATCGATGAGGCCGGGCGCATTGAGCACGGTGACACCGTGTTTGAGTGCGAGCCCCGAGCGCGGGAGTACGAGGCCGGCGTAGCCGGAAGGGATCGCGATTGCGAGACCGGTCGGGACGAGCGCCCGTCCGCCGCCAGATTCGATCGAGATGTCGACGTTGGCGCAGAGGTCGTACCCCGCGTCGTCATCGTGCGCCTGGTGCGGCAGCGTGGCTTCCGGGTCGAGTCGGTTGATCGGTATCTGCACCGCCTGACCCTACGAGACCGAAGCCGGATCGTCGCCGGGCAGGCGTTCGGACGCGCCGGACCGCAATCCGGAATAGCATTCCCGACATGGGGAACGTGATTGCGGCACTGGCGGACCGGGCGGTCTCGAATCGTCATGAAGCGGCCGCCGCCGAGATCCGGTCACTGCTCGAAGCGGCACTGCACGTCATGCAACGGGACGACACTCTCGACCCTCCGGTCGCACAGATCGTGAAGGTCTCCGGATTGTCGAACCAAGCGTTCTACCGCCACTTCGCCGGCAAGGACGCGCTGTTGATGGCCCTCCTCGCCGACGGTCGAGAACGCCTGGCCGGAACCATCGAGCGGCGATTGGCAGGAGCAGGGAGTCGGGATGACGCGATCCGGGCATGGGTCCTTGCGGTGCTCGATCAGGCTCGCGACCCGAAGGCGGCCGCCGCGACGCGGCCGTTCGTGGCCAACAGTGATCGGCTCGGGGTTGCGTATCCCGAAGAAGTTGTCGCCTCTCGCGTCGATCTCATGCGTCCGCTGGTCACCGTGGTCGGCGCAACCGATGCTCTCGCCGTCTACCACCTCGCAATGGGATCGATGCACGACGCCATCGCGGGTCGTCGGACGATCACTCGCCGGGAGGCCGATGCGATCGGAGACTTCGCGGTGCGCGGTTGCACCCGACGATCGGAAGTGACGTGAGCGAGCAAGAACTCCTCCTCACCGGGATCGGCGGCCAAGGCGTGCAGTTGTGCGCGCAGGTCCTGGCGCGCGGTGCCGTCATCGAGGGTAAGCACGTGATGCTGTTCGGCGTGTACGGCGGTGCGATGCGTGGCATGAACACCGACGCCACCCTCGTGGTGGGCGACGGTCCGCTCCTTTCGCCGCCACTGCTGTCGCATACGGGTTCCGCGATCGGCATGCACGACAAGTTCTGGCGACCGCTGGCACCGAAGTTGCGCGACGGGGCGCTGGTGTTGCTGAACGACGACACCTTCGACACGCCGGTCGACCCGAATCGCTACCGGGTCCTGCGGGTTCCCGCAACGGAACGGGCCAGCGAGCTCGGACACGCGCTCGGCGGCTCGATGGTGATGGCCGGTGCCTACGCGGCTGCGTCCGGGATCGTCGGGATCGACGCGTTGCTCGCCGGGATGCGCGAGTCCGTTCCGTCGTACCGCACCCAGCACATCGAAGCGAACGAACGAATGCTCCGAGACGGTTTCGAGTGGGCGACATCCCAAGGGGTCCCGGCATGAGCGGAACCGTCACGATCGACGTCGACGTGTGCAAGGGCTGTGAACTCTGCATCAGCGCGTGCCCGCCGCGGGTGTTGTCGATGAGTCAACCGGTCAACCGCCTGGGGTACCGCTACCCCGAGTTGGCACCCGGATGTACTGGCTGCGCCGCCTGCCAACTCATCTGCCCCGACTTCGTCTTCGAAGTCTTCCGCGCGCCGCGAGCCAAGAGTGGAGCGGAGGCGGCACGCGCCGGCAGCCGTTCGGACAGCGGAGCGTGGCCCGAGCGGCCCGGCCCGCAGGGCCAAGAGCGGGAGTGAAGTCATGAGACTGATGGAGGGGTCGGAGGCGATGGCGGAGGCGGCCATCGCGGCGGGGTGTCGGTTCTTTGCCGGCTACCCGATGACGCCGTTCACCGAACTGCACGAGCACTTCGCCCGGCGGCTCCCGGAGTCCGGCGGCGTGTGCATCAATGCGGAGAGCGAACTCGAAGCCGTCGGCATGAGTTGGGGTGCACTGGCGACGGGCGCGCGTGCCGCCACCGGTTCCACCGGGCAGGGTCTGTCGCTCATGCAGGAGAGCTTCAGCGAGATCACGTTGGCCGAGTTGCCGCTCGTGATCTTCAACATGGCTCGCGGCCAGCAGGACTACTTCCAGTCCACCCGGGGTGGCGGTCACGGCGACTACCGCCAGATCGTCCTTGCGCCCATGGATATCGGCGAAGCCGTCGAGCACACCCAGCTCGCCTTCCACCTCGCCGACACGTGGCGCACGCCGGTTCTGATCTACGGCGACTACCTCCTCGCACACGTCCAGGAAGCCGTGGACGTCACGCCGATCGAGTTCCCGCCGGTGCCGCCCAAGGATTGGGCGCTCGACGGATCGCTTACCGGGACCGGCCGGTCCCGCATCGTGTCGCCGCTCGGCTTCGACAAGCACGGACGGCCGAGCGAAGGCATCGAGAATCATCTGCGCGCCATCGTCGCCAAACAAGAGCGCATCACGGCGGAAGAGGTTCGGGTCGAGACCGGGTACCTCGAGGACGCCGAGACCGTCATCGTGGCGTTCGGTCCTCCGGGCAAGTTCGTCCGGTACGTCGTGGCCGCACTGCGCGCCGAGGGCGAGAAGATCGGGTACGTCCGACCGATCACCCTGTGGCCGTTCCCCTACGACGCGGTGGCGGCCGCGTCCGAGGGTGCTGATCGTGTCGGCGTGTTCGAGATCTGTGCCGGTCAGATGATCGACGACGTCCGGCTCGGCGTCCTGGGACGAGCGCCCGTCGCCTTCATCGGTGGCATCTCGACCGACGGTTCGGGATTCGGAGTCGGGCCACTCCTCGACGTCGAACCCATTCGCGCCCGCATCCTGGCGCTGCACCGGGGCGAACCACTCCCGCCCCTCCCCCACAATGAAAGACACTTCTGATGACCCAACCAACCGATGTTCAACTGCGGCAGGTCGGTCACAAGCTGCCCGAGTTGTTGCTCACGCAGGAACATCACATGTGTCCGGGGTGCGGCGAGCCGCTCGCCCTGCGCGGCTACCTCGAAGCGATCAGCGAACTGGGGTTGACGTCGCGGACGATCGCCGTCGCCGGAATCGGGTGCTACACGAGCTTCTCGATGACGATGGACATCGATCTCGTGCAGGCGTTGCACGGGCGCGCACCGTCGGTGGCCACCGGGGTCAAGCGCATGCGTCCGGACTCGATCGTCTTCACGATCCAGGGCGACGGCGACATGGTGAACGAAGGCCTCCAGGAAGTCCTCCACACCGCGGCACGCGGCGAGAACATCACCTGCATCCTCCTGAACAACGGCGTGTTCGGAGAGACCGGAGGGCACATGACGTCCACCACTGTGCTCGGGCAGCGCACGAAGAGCAGCCTCGACGGCCGGGACGCCGCGTACCACGGCTACCCCATCCTCATCGGCGATCTCATCGCTCAGCTGCAAGGTGCCGTGTACGTGGCGCGCGGTTCGGTCCACAACGCCGGTGCCGTGGCGCGCACCAAGCGCATGTTCAAACGGGCATTCGAGATCCAGGACCAGGGCGGCGGATTCACCTTCGTCGAGGTGCTGACGATGTGTCCGACGGGATGGTTCGTCCCCACCCTCGACGGCCCCGAGTACATGACCGAGACGCTCGGCTCGGTGCACATCATGGGCGAGCTGAAAGTGGACGGCGTCGTGCGCTCGACCGAGGAGTTGCACGCCGAGAACGTTCGCAAGTCCGCCGAAGTCGAGCAGGCACTTGCCCACGGCGGCATCGTCGAGCACCAGGAGTGAACACTTCGACCGCCCGACCGAGCCGAGCGCGCAGCGCAGCGGAGGGCGAGCAGCCTCGGAGCGTCCCGAACGTCAGGCGCGGCTCGCGGGTGACCGAGCGGAGAGGCCGATAAGTTGGACTTCACCTATCCCCCTGAGGCCGAGGCGTTCCGAACCGAGTTCCGCGCGTGGTTGGACGAACACCTGACCGACGAATTCCGTGGCGAGGGCATTGGGTTCTCGATGGAGATGGACGCCGATCGGGTGGCGGCCATGCGCCGATGGAATCGGCTCCTCGCTGACGCGCGGTTCGCCGCGATCTCCTGGCCCGAGGAATACGGCGGGCGCGGTGCCGGCACGATGGAACAAGTGGTCTTCGCGGAGGAGATGCACCGCTCGGGCGCGCCGGGCACGCTGAACCCGCTCGGCCTGTCCAACATCGCACCGGCGATCATCGAGTTCGGCACCGACGACCAACGAGCGACCCTTCTCCCTCGAATGTTGCGGGGCGACGACATCTGGTGTCAGGGCTTCTCCGAACCCGATGCGGGGTCGGACCTCGCGTCGCTCCAGTGTCGGGCCGTTCTCGACGGTGACGATTTCGTGGTCAACGGCCAGAAGACGTGGAACACGCTCGGCCACTTGGCCAACTGGTGTGAGCTGCTCGTGCGCACCGATCCGGAGCAACCGAAACACCGTGGGATCTCGTGCCTGCTGGTGGACATGACCCTTCCCGGCGTCGAGGTGCGCCCGCTCGTCACCATCACCGGCGAGCAGGAGTTCAACGAGATCTTCTTCACCGACGTGCGCGTTCCCGCTTCCGCGCTGCTCGGTCCGCTTCACGACGGTTGGCGAGTTGCTATGACGACGCTCGCGTACGAGCGCGGCACCGTCGCCAACCTGCATCTCGGTCTGCGCGCCAAGATCCGGCGCCTCATCGATGACGCCAAGGCGGTCGGTGCCCTCAACGATCCGGTGAAGCGCCAGGCGCTCGCAGCGTTGTATCTCGAAGGTGAGCTGCTCAAGCTCGTGTCCGATCGGGCGATCTCCGGCGCGATGCACGGCCGGGCCATGGGTCCCGAGGGTTCCATCGCCAAGCTGGTGTGGAGCGAGGCCGAGCAACACGTGGGCGAAGTGGCGGGCCAGGTGTTGGGACCCGATGCCAACACTGGGAGTTGGGGTCGGGATCGCGTCTACATGCGGGCGCTCACGATCGCCGGCGGCACTACCCAAGTGAACAAGAACATCCTCGCCCAACGAATCCTCGGCCTACCCCGAACCTGATCTCCGTCGCGACTTTTTGTCTGTAGGGTCGCGCTTTCCGCCATCACCAGCCAAAAAGTCGCGGCGCATAGCGGCGTCGAGGGTCGGCCAGGGTGGGCCGTCGCGGAGGACGCGGACCAGTTGGTGTCCGGCTCGCTTCCCATCCGGGAACTCGTCGTTCGGATCCCAGCGCCAGGCCGCAACCATCGCGAGCACAAGGCCCCGGCAGTCGTCGAGGAGGTCCTGATCGACGCCGGGATAGCACTCGCTGACATCCGCGGGCACATGGGCGAGGTCGAACTCGACGGGCCCACGGCAACACGTCTCGAGGTCGATGAACCGCAACCCGTCGAGGGTGCTCAGGACGTTGCCCGGGTGCGGCTCGCCGTGCAGCAACTGCTCGGGAGCCCGACGGTGATCGATCGCGCCGACCAGGTTGTCCAGCGTGTCGATGAGGAGCTTTCGATCAGCATCGTCGAGTGCCGGTGGGAGGTCTCGGCTCGATACCAGCTCGTGGGCCTCCGAGACGCGATCGGTGAAGTGCGGCGTTTCCACCTCGAGCGTCCTGATGTCGACGTGGAGCCGCTCCATCGCGATCGCATATTCGGCTGGTGCGAGGTCGGGCAGTGTCGGCGACTCGTAGAAGGTCCACAGCGTCACCGCGAAACCGTCGCGCGTGTAGACGCGCGGCTCGACTCGAGGGTCCAGAGCCGCCACCGGACTCCCGATTTCGGCGAATCGGAGCGCAAGTTCGACTTCGAGTTCGGCAACCTCCTGCCCAACGTGGGCGACACGGGCGAAGACGCTGCACGGGAGCAGGCGAAGCGCGAGCTTGTTCGAGTTGTGCAGCACCGTCACGTCGTCAATCGGCAGGCCAAGCTCCGAGACGATCGCCGTGGCCGCAGCAGCTGCACGCGCAATCACCGACGCTTCCATCTTTCACCTCTCAGTTCGGATGTTGCCTCGAGCAAACAGCCGACGCCGGCTCGGCTCAACGACTCACGAGCGAACGCGGGCGCGTCCGGAACGGGCGAGCAGGTCCGACCACGGGTCGTTGGTCCGTTCGAGCGAGCCGTAGGGCCAGTCGACCGTGTGATCGACGAGGCGTTGACAAACATCGCGCGGCGGATCGAACGCGACGTTGGTGCCGGCACAGATGTCGTACGTGTGTACGGCCAACTCGTGTGCGCCGCGCGCCGCGAAATCGTTCGGTGCACCAGTGGTCACCTCGGGGCGACGCCAGATAATCGACCGCGTCTGCGGTGGCGCAGTGGTGACCGCACCGGCGAGCAGATTGGTCATCGCGCGCAGACCGTCGACGAGGTCGTGTGGCGTCGCACCATCCTCCGCGTGGACCTCTCCGAACGCCGGGTACGCGTCCTGCGCGCGTGACGCAAGGAAGAAGGCATAGGAGAACACGCAATCGATCGTGTGGTCGGCCGTCTCGAAGCGGGACCACTCCAACCCGGGGGCTTGCGATGCCCAATCGGCTTCGGGGACTGCGCTCCAGGCGTCGATCGAGATTGCGGCAATCTCGTTGAAGTCCGCCACGGTGAAAGGACCGCGATTCGTTTCGTCCATGACCTCAGCGTGCCAGGCCTCGGCGGTTCGCGCCTGCGCCGGTCAACGACATGGGGCAGAACCCTCGCGGATGGGGCGAAACGCGCAATGATGGGGCTGTGATTCATTCGGAACGGAGCCCGCTCGATGCCTGGGACCATTGGGTTGGTGAGTTGGAGCAACGGCCGCTCGATCGGGCGACGTACGAAATCCTCCTTCAAGCACGAGCGGACCTGAACGACGCGCTCGAGATCTCCGGTCGGGAGCAGGATTGGAAGTCCGCAGACCGCATTGACCACCGATTCCATGTGCTCACCCAACGCGTGGCGGACAGCCCGTACTCAGCGCCCGACCGCGAGGGTTGGTGGTGGAACCGGCTTCCATCGGCGAAGAAATACCGCGCGTACCTCGACGTGTCCTAAACCGATCGCGCGCGCTTCGCGCGCACGGGGACGCTGCTGTATCCGGCGACGTTCGACATGTTCACCCGGCGACAGCGGGTTTCATCGACTTCGAAGCTGGGCCAGCGATTCGCAATCTCGTCGAACGCGACTCGACTCTCCAATCGCGCCAGCGCTGCGCCGAGGCACGTGTGAATACCGTGACCGAAACCGACGTTCAACTTGAGCGGCCGCTCGACGTCGAAACGATCGGGATCCGGATAGGCGCGCTCGTCGCGGTTGGCCGCGCCGGTGATGAGGAGCACCGGCTGCTCGGCGGGAATTGTGACGCCGTGCCATTCGGTTTCAGCTGTGCTCCAACGACCCTGATACTGCGACGGCGCCCAGTACCGCAGGATCTCCTCAGTCGCGGGAACGAGTTGGGCGCGGTCGGCGGTGACCTTCCCCCACTGGTCGGGGTTGCGGGCGAAGAGCACCATGCCGTTGCCGATCAGCTTGGTGACGGTTTCACTCCCGGCCCCGGCGAGCAGTAATGCGAAGCCGGCCACCTCTTCGTCGCTCAGCCCGGCGGCGATGAGGCCCGAGAGCATGTCGTCGGCCGGTCGCTGTCGCTTCTCGACGGCCAACCCGTGGATGTAGATCCCGATGTTCAAAGCAGCATCGATGCCCGCGGCCGTGGGCTTGGGCTCTCCCGGTGCGCGGGAGAGCATCGTGTCGGTCCAGTGGCGGATCTGCTGGCGATCGGACTCGGGGACGCCGAGGATGACCGAGATCACCTCGACCGGGAACGGTCCGGAGAAGTCGGCGACGATGTCGAAATCCTCGCCGTCGAGCGGATCGAGGTACTTCCGCACGAGATCCCGGATCATCGGCTCGAGGTCGGCGACCGCCTTCGGCGTGAACACCCGGCTGACCAGGTTCCGCATCCGATCGTGATCAGGCGGATCCATGAAGATGATCGAGCCTCTCGCCGCCTTCAGCAACTCGCCCGTGCCGGGCTCGGTGAGCATGTCGATCGTGATGCCCTGGGTGCTCGTGAATGTGCGCCAGTCGCGATGCGCGGCGGCGACGTCTTCGTAGCGGGACAGCGCGTAGAAGCCGTAGTGGTCGTTGCGGTAGACGGGGGCTTCGTCGCGCAAGCGCCGGTAGACCTCATACGGATCGTTGAAGAAGACGTCGGAGTAGGGATCGAACTCGAGAGGCTCAGTCATGCGACCACCAGATTGACACCTTTGCGCGACGGGTGTGGGGCGAGCGTCACCGGTCGACCCGTCCACTCGGTTTCCGTTGCGTCGGCGAGCAAGTCCGCGGCCTCGATCCGGGCGTACACGCGGCCCTCGGAGATGTCACAGACGGCGAGACCCCACTCGGGGGTTCCGTCTCGACCGTGGACGACGGTGTGGGTCGCGACGGTTGCTGGTCCCACGTATCGGTCGACGATCGGCGTGCGACCCGGCTCGTCGGCCGGTGTCGGGCTGAGCAGACGCGCGGCGAGTACCGGTGGCGTGGTGGAGTAGACGCAGGCAACGTGCTTGGTCATGTGCATACCCACCCCGGTCACGAGCCCGTAGGACCCGGGGTCGGCACGCAGCACGCGCGTCATCTGTGCGATCGCGTGGCTGAGGTAGTTGCTCGCGGCACCTCCGTGATAGGGCAGCCCGCCGGTGACGGTGAGCGGCCGAGGATCGTCGAGCCCGATCCCGAGTGTGTCCCGCATGAAGTTCACCGACGAACCGAAGCAGGAGTACAGGTCCAGGTGCGCGAGGTCGTCGACGTCGATACCGGCCGTGCCCATGGTGTCCGTGATCACGGTTGCCATTCCCTCCGACGCCGCGAAGTCGGGGTGCTCGGCGACGTAGATCGGATCGGTGGCGTACTGCCAGCCTTGGAGGTAGACGCGCTGGTCCCTCGAAATCCCGAGCGCGTCGGCCGTCTCCTCTGCCACGACGAAGACGGCCGCCGCCATGTCGACGTCCATGATCGAGATCATGTATTTCGTGTAAGGCGACGCGAGGAGGCGGTTGGTCGGAGTCGGCGTGATGATCTCGTCCGCGCTGCGCTCGGTCGGAAACCACGCTTCGGGATTCGTCGCCGCGACTTCCGTGAACCGATGCCACTGCTCCCCCAGCTCGAGCCGATACGCGTCGAGCCCGATGCCGCGCCGACCGCGCCGGGCGTTGTCGAAGAGCGCGAACGTGAGCCAGGCCTGGAAGACGTCGTGCGCTACCTCGGCCGGATGGAACGGCGCCTCCCACGGGAACTCGGGCTTCGTGTCCGGCGTGAACGAGTACGGGAATCGTTCGCCCCGCTTCTTGTACCGGCGTTGCGTGTCCAGCGCTTCGGCCCCGACCACGAGCGCGACGTCGAGTTCGCCGTCGGCGATGCGCCTCGCCTGTTCCTGCACGAGCACCTGGGGTGTGGTGCCACCGATGCCGGAGTACTGCCGCTTGCGAGGTGAGATGCCGAGCCGGTCACAGAGGCGAGATACCGGGTCGTCGTACTGCCAGGTCTGGCAGTAGACGACGTCGAGGGCGTCGAGCCGGGGGAGTAACGAGACACCGCTGTCGGCCTCTGCTGCCCGAGCCACGGTTTCCCACATGGCGAGCGGTTCCGGTGCGCCCGCGACGCCGGTCTCGGTCGGATGCCACGTCTGGGAACCGACGCCGATGATGCACGGCGTCCGGGGATCGACGCTCACGTCAATCCGTCCGACCGGTCACGTGCCCCGCCACACCGGCGGCCGTTTCTCGGCAAACGCCCGGGGACCTTCCTTGGCGTCGTCGGTCGCGAAGATCGCCGACGCGATTTTCGACTCGTTCCGGTACGCGTCCTTGAGGTCCATCCCGAGGCCCTCCCACACACTGCGCTTCGTCGCCTGCACGGCCAGCGGCGCGTTCGCCGTGATGCGTCGCGCGTACGAGTACGCCGCCTCCAGCAGGTCTTCACGTGGGGTGATCGCATTCAGCAGCCCCATTTCGTACGCCCGCGCGGCGGGAACGAGGTCGGCGCAGAGCAGGAACTCCATTGCGTGAGGAAACGGAATCTGGCGGGGGAGTCGGACCGTCGTTCCCCCGCCGGCAAACAGTCCGCGCTTCGGTTCCATCACTGCGAACTGCGCCTCGGGGCACGCGACTCGGATATCGGCGCCGCCGAGCATCTCCATCCCGCCGGCAGTACAGAAACCGTTGACCGCCGCGATGATCGGCTTCCAGATCTTCGCCCCACGCAAGACCGCACGAGTGCCGTCGTCCAGCCGGTACCCGTCGACCTCGGAGAGTCCTTCGCGCTGGATACGTTCACCGAGCGCCGTGATAGCGGGGACGTAGGTCTTGAGGTCCGCGCCGGTGAAGAAGGCGTCCTGCACGCCGGTGACGATCGCCACCCACGCGTCGGCATCAGCGTCGAACCGTTCCCATGCCTCACGAAGCCACTTGAAGTGATCGAGGTCCGCGGAGTTGCGAGCCTCGGGACGATCGATCGTGATGAGGACGATGTGTTCGTCGTCGAGTTCATAGTGGATCGCCACGGTCGCTCCCTCGGGTCGGGGGAACGGTACTCAGCTCGCGACGACTTCGGTCTCGGGCGTCACCGAGCGGTTCGACCGCATCCACGCGCGACCAAGCAGCCCGAGCGCAGCTACCACAGCCAGCCCCAGGAAGCCGAGGATCAACTCGTTGGGGGCTTCGAGCAATTTGGCACCCGACGCTACGAGGACAACGATCAGGATCGGCCGGATGACATGGTCGGGCGCGCGAGACGAAATCCGTGCACCGATGAGCACGCCCGGGATTGCGCCCAGCATGAGGGCACCGGCGAGGCCGAACTTGACGTCGCCGAAAAAGAAGTGCCCGAGCGCTGCGGCACCCACAAGCGGAACAGCCTGCACGAGGTCGGTCCCGACGAGTTGACCGGCTGCCAGCGACGGATACAGGAGCAGGAGCAACACGATGATCAGCGAACCCGAGCCGACCGATGTCATCCCGACGATGAGCCCGCCGACGATTCCGATGCAGAGCGTTGGCAGTGGTCGGACCACGAGAGCGTGCTGCGCGCCGGCGACCGCAGTGTGCATACCGCGTCGGCGGTTGATCTCGTGGCGGATCACCATCGAGATGGCGGCCATGAGGAGCGCAAACCCGAGGTAGACCTTCACGGTGCTGGAGACGTCGTCACCACCGAGCGCGTTCAGGAGCAAGACGCCGGCGAACGCCGACGGAATGGAACCGAGACACAACCACTTGACCAGTTCGTAGTTGACGGTGCCTTCCTTGGCGTGGACACCGGCCCCGAATGGCTTCATCACGAGTGAGACGACGAGATCGCTCGAAACTGCCGCCACGGGGTCGATCCCGAAGAAGATCACGAGCATCGGCGTCATGAGGGCGCCACCGCCCATGCCCGTCAAACCGACGACAAAGCCGACACCCAAGCCACCGAGCACGAGTAACCAGTCCACAAAACCTCCCCAGCCATTCCGGTGGACGGATGTACCGTCGAATCACACCGAAAACAATGAACCCGACCAGGTTAGTTGAGATTATCGGCTTGGGCAACCAAGCGGGCAAGGTCGACTATCGTGATCGGCGTGAAGATTTCGGCCAAGGCTGACTACGCCGTCCGTCTGGCCGCCGAACTTGCGGCCACACCGCGCAATGTTCCGATCACGGGTCCGGCACTCGCCAGCGCGCAGCAGGCTCCCCTGGCGTTCTGCGAGAACATCCTCGGCCTGCTTCGCACCGGGGGCATCGTCGCCTCTCGCCGGGGCGCCGAAGGTGGCTACTACCTCGCGGTTCCCCCGACCTCGGTCACCATCGCAGACGTGATCCGAGCCGTCGACGGGCCGCTCGCCGCCGTGCACGGCGACGCGCCCGAATCGGTGACGTACCTCGGACCGGCGGAACGGTTAGCGGATGTCTGGATCGCTCTGCGCGCGAGTTTGCGCGACGTGTTGGAGGGCGTGACGCTCGCCGATCTCGCGGCCGGCAAACTCCCGGCCCGGATCGAGAAACTCGCCGCTCGCCCCGAAGCCCGCACCCGTCGATGACTCAGGGCCACGACCAGAGAACCGAAGGTGAGGGAACTTCCTGTGGACGACCATGAGCTTGCGGCCGCGATCGCCAGGGCGGCGGGGGCGCTCCTCCTCGACCTACGCCCGACCATCTCTGATCCCACTGAGCTGAAGGCCGCGGGTGACGCTCAGGCCAACGTGGTGATCCTCGACTGGCTGGCCCGTGAGCGTCCGGATGATGCCGTGCTCTCCGAGGAGTCGGCGGACGATCTGGAGCGCGTCGGACAGGAGCGGGTGTGGATCGTCGACCCGCTCGACGGGACGCGTGAGTACGGCGAGGGCGATCGCGACGATTGGGCCGTCCATGTGGCCCTGAGCGTCGGCGGCATTGCGAGCATCGGTGCCGTTGCGCTACCTGCCCAGGGAACGATCTTCTCCACCGATCCTCGGCCGGTCGTCGCTCCGAGACCGGATGGTCCGCCGCGCTTGGTCGTGTCGCGAACTCGTCCACCCGCCATCACCGGGGCACTCGAGATCGCGCTCGGCGCCGAACTCGTGCCAATGGGTTCCGCGGGAGCCAAGGCGATGGCGATTCTTCAAGGTCGAGTCGACGTCTACGCCCATGCCGGCGGTCAGTACCAGTGGGATTCCGCCGCGCCCGTCGCGGTCTGTGCCGCCGCGGGACTTCACGTCAGCCGGCTCGACGGTTCACCGCTCATCTACAACGAGGCCGAACGGGCGCTCCCCGATCTCCTGATCTGCCGGCCCGAGTACGCCGCGTCGGTGATCGAGGTCGCGAATACATGACCACTTTGCTCGGAAATCGTGAGGACCGGCAGTACACTCCCCCGGCCCACCTGACCCGGAGGACCCGGTGACCGACACCACCATCTCGCATCTCGACGCGCTCGAAGCCGAGTCGATCCACATCATTCGTGAGGTCGCGGCCGAGTTCGAGCGCCCCGTCTTGCTCTTCTCGGGCGGCAAGGACTCGGCGCTGATGCTCAAGTTGGCCGAGAAAGCGTTCTGGCCAGGACGTCTGCCGTTCCCGCTCATGCATGTGGACACCGGCCACAACTTCGAGGAAGTCCTCGAGTTCCGAGACTCCCGGGCGGCCGAACTCGGGGTTCCGCTCGTGATCGCCTCGGTGCAGAAGTCCATCGACGAGGGCCGGGTGCACGAGGAGACCGGCCCGAAGGCGAGCCGGAACCGGTTGCAGAGTGTGACGCTTCTCGACGCGATCACTGAGCACGGATTCGACGCGGTGTTCGGTGGCGGTCGTCGAGACGAAGACAAGGCCCGCGCCAAGGAACGCGTCTTCAGCTTCCGTGACGACTTCGGCCAATGGGATCCGAAGAACCAGCGCCCCGAACTCTGGAACCTCTACAACGCTCGCATCCGCAAGGGCGAGCAGATCCGGGTGTTTCCTATCTCGAACTGGACCGAGATGGACGTGTGGCAGTACATCGAACGCGAGGACATCGAACTGCCGTCGATCTACTTCGCCCACCAGCGCCAGGTGTTCCGGCGCGACGGCATGCTGCTGGCGCTCACCCGCCACGTGTCGCTGCTCCCTGGCGAAGAACTCGAAGAGACCACCGTCCGGTTCCGCACTGTCGGTGATGCCACCCTCACCGGCGCGGTGGAGTCCACCGCCGCCACCGCCGAGGAGATCATCGTGGAGGTGGCCGCGTCGCGCATCACCGAACGCGGCGCTACTCGCGGCGACGACAAGTTCAACGAAGCGGCCATGGAAGACCGGAAGAAAGAGGGCTACTTCTGATGGAGATGCTCCGCTTCGCCACTGCGGGTTCCGTCGACGACGGCAAGAGCACGCTCATCGGCCGTCTGCTGCTGGACTCGAAGCAGATCTTCGAGGATCAACTCGAGTCCGTGGAGCGGACGTCACGCGAGAAGGGGTTCGACTACACGAACCTCGCGCTCCTGACCGACGGCCTGCGGGCCGAGCGGGAACAGGGCATCACGATCGACGTTGCCTACCGCTACTTCGCCACTCCGAGCCGGAAATTCATCATCGCGGACACCCCCGGCCACGTGCAGTACACGCGCAACATGGTCACCGGTGCCTCGACCGCAGACCTGGCGCTCATCCTCGTGGACGCCCGCCACGGTGTGGTCGAACAGTCGCGCCGCCACTCGGTGATCGCATCGCTGCTGTCGGTCCGGCACCTCGTCCTCTGCGTCAACAAGATGGACCTCGTCGAATACGACCAACTCGTCTTCGATCGCATCTCGGAGGACTTCCGCGAGTGGGCCGGCAAGCTCGACATCACCGACCTCACGTTCATCCCCGTCTCGGCGCTGCACGGCGACAACATCACGAGCCACAGCCCGAACATGCCGTGGTATGACGGCCCTACGTTGCTGCACCACCTCGAGCATCTCTACATCGGCTCGGACCGCAACCTGATCGACTCGCGGTTCCCCGTGCAGTACGTGATCCGGCCGATGAGCGACAAGTTTCATGACTATCGCGGGTACGCGGGTCAGGTTGCGGGCGGCACGTTCCGGCCTGGTGACGAAGTGCTTGTGCTTCCGTCCGGGCTCACCACCACCATCGAGGGCATCGACTTGTACGGAGAGTCGATCGAGGCCGCCATCCCGCCGATGTCGGTCACGCTGCGACTTGCCGACAACATCGACATCAGCCGCGGCGACATGATTTGCCGTCCCAACAACGCGCCGGAGACCACGCAAGAGGTCGACGCGATGATCTGCTGGTTCAGCGAGCGTCCGCTGCAGGTCGGGGCCAAGTTCGCGATCAAGCACACGACGAAGTCGGCGCGTGCACTGGTTCGGGATCTGCACTATCGGATGGACGTCAACACCCTGTCCCGGGACGAGACGAGTGGGACGCTCGCGATGAATGACATGGGACGCGTCAGCCTTCGGGTGACGGCGCCCCTGTTCGTCGACGAATACCGTCGGAACCGCACGACCGGATCGTTCATCCTCATCGACGAGGGCACGAACGAGACCGTCGGCGCCGGCATGATCATCGACGCGTGAGCGGACGAGACGACTCTCCGGTCAGCCCCAATGTGGTGTTCCAAGCGGGCACCGTGACACGTGCCGAACGTGAGGCGGCGACCGGCCACGCGGGATCCACGGTCTGGCTCACCGGACTGTCGGGCTCGGGAAAGTCGACGGTTGCGATTGCGCTCGAGCAGTTGCTGGTGCGCAACGGATCGCCCGCCTATCTGCTCGACGGCGACAACCTTCGTCACGGTTTGAACGGCGACCTCGGGTTCGATGCGGCGAGCCGGGCCGAGAACGTCCGGCGCG
>JANLTQ010000609.1:0-7928 GCA_031363005.1 Acidimicrobiia bacterium
CGATCACGTTGCCGCGGAAGAGGTGGTGCGCTGCCCGGGTGGCACCACACAACGGGCAGTCGAGCCCGGTCATTGCTTTGAACGGGCACAGCCTTGGTCCGCCTGTGGGGTCGATCAGTGCCGACGCCACACAGACACCACCCACCAGGCCGGCGGCGATCACCGTCGGGCGGCGGCCGCGGACCGAGGTCGGCGGCGAGACGGTGGCGGTCATCTCTCCACGGTAGGCCCGCCGGCGTTGACCTCTCGTCACCTGCGCTCGTAGCGTGGCGGTCCCGCCGAGTTCGACGAAGTCTGAGGAGCACCACATGTCCGAATGGGGATTCGAAACGCGCCAAGTCCACGCCGGTGCCGAGCCCGACCCGACCACCGGGGCCCGCGCCGTCCCGATCTATCAGACGACGTCGTACGTGTTCCGCGACACCCAGCACGCCGCGGACCTCTTCGGCCTCGCCGAGATGGGCAACATCTACACCCGGATCATGAACCCGACTCAAGCGGTGTTCGAGGAGCGCGTCGCCGCACTCGAGGGCGGCATCGGCGCCCTCGCCACCGCCAGTGGACAAGCCGCGCAGACCATCGCGCTGTTGAACCTGGCGGAGAACGGCGGTCACATCGTCTCGAGCTCGTCGCTCTACGGCGGGACGTACAGCCAACTCCATTACACGTTCCCGAAGATGGGTATCGAGGTGTCCTTCGTCGACGACCCCGACGATCTGGACGCATGGAAGGCCGCGATCCGACCCAACACGAAGGCGTTCTACGGCGAGTCCATCGGCAATCCGAAGGGCGACATCTTCGACTTCGCCGGCGTCTCGGACATCGCCCACGCCGCCGGTATCCCCCTCGTGATCGACAACACACTGGCGTCGCCGTACCTCTGCCAGCCGCTCTCACACGGCGCAGACATCGTCACCCACTCGGCCACGAAGTTCATCGGTGGGCACGGGACTTCAATCGGCGGAGTCATCGTCGACGGTGGAACCTTCGACTACGAAAGCAGTGGCCGGTTCCCGAACTTCACCGAACCGGACCCGAGCTATCACGGTCTTGCGTTCTCGAGCCTGCCCGAAGGTCTCTGGCCGGCCCGCTACATCCTCAAGGCTCGCCTCGTCTACATGCGCGACATCGGCGCGGCCATCTCGCCGTTCAACGCGTTCATGATGATCCAGGGTCTCGAGACGTTGAGCCTGCGCATGGAGCGCCACTCGCAGAACGGTCTCGCGGTAGCCAAGTGGCTCGAAGCGCGCGACGAAGTGGAGTGGGTTGCGTATCCAGGACTCGAATCCAGCAAGTGGCACGCCCGCACCGCGGAGTATCTGCCGAACGGCTCGGGCGCGATCGTGGCCTTCGGCATCAAGGGCGGGATGGAAGCGGGGAAGGCGTTCATCAACAGCCTCGAGCTGTTCAGCCACCTCGCCAACGTCGGTGACGTGCGCAGCCTCGCCATCCACCCGGCGAGCACCACTCACCAGCAGCTCACCGCCGACGAACAGGCCAGCGCCGGCGTCAGCCCGGAACTCATCCGGCTCTCCGTCGGCATCGAATCCCTCGACGACATCACCGCAGATCTCGACGCAGGATTCCGTGCGGCGAAGGGTGCCTGAACCGGGGTCACACCCATGAACCAACCGGTGCCCGTCACCGGCGCGTGGCGACCCGGGGATGCGCCGGGTCGCCGACAGTTCGCCGCGCTCTTCGACGCCCGCCCGCACATGTTGGCGGGCGGCGGGCGGCTGGCGCACGTGTCGGTGGCCTACGAGACCTGGGGTGAACTCGACGCCGATTGTTCCAACGCCGTGCTCGTGCTGCACGCGCTCACCGGTGACAGTCACGCGACCGGCCCGGCGAGTTCTGGCCATCCCCAACCGGGGTGGTGGGAGCGCGTCGTCGGTCCGGGACTGGCGGTGGACACCGATCGGTATTTCGTCGTGTGTCCGAACGTGCTCGGCGGGTGCCAAGGAACCACCGGTCCCGCATCGGACGACCCGGCCACCGGACGCCCGTACGGTTCGACCTTTCCCGTCATCACCATTCGGGACCAGGTCGTCGTGGAGTGCGCGCTCGCGCATCACCTCGGGATCGCGCAGTGGTCTGCGGTCATCGGCGGATCAATGGGCGGCCAACGTGCGCTCGAGTGGGCCGTGTCCTTCCCGGAGCGAGTCCCGCGTGCGGTCATCGTCGCGTGTGGCGCGCAGGCCACTGCCGAGGAGATCGCGCTGAGTGCGCTGCAGGCGCGCGCGATTCGCGCGGATCCGACGTTTCGTGGCGGCGACTACTACGACGCCGAACCGGGCGACGGTCCCTGGCGCGGTATGTCGTTGGCGCGCGGCATCGGCCAGGTTTCGTACCGGTCCGAGATCGAGTTGGACCAACGGTTCGGGCGCGGCCGCCAGGGCGACGAAGATCCGATGGCGGGCGGTCGCTACGCCATCGAGTCCTACCTCGACTACCACGGCGAGAAGTTGGCGCACCGCTTCGATGCCAACACCTACATCACGTTGTCCCAGGCCATGAATCACCACGACGTCGGTCGTGGCCGGGGCGGTATCGCCGCGGCCCTGCGCCGCATCACGGCCGCGGTGACCGTCGCCGGCATTTCGTCGGATCGGCTCTACCCACTGCGACTCCAGCAGGAGCTCGCGGATCTGATCCCCAACGCCGAGAAGCTCACCGTCATCGATTCACTGGACGGTCACGACGGATTCCTCACCGAGCACGAACAGGTCAGCGCCCTGATCCGCTCCGCCCTCGCCGACTGACCCCGCATCCACGTCTTTCCCTCGTTTTGGCGTCATGTAGTGCTCTGTCAAAGCACTTCACGACGACAAAACGGTGACGGGGTCAGGGGTCGAGGGTGCGGCGGCCTTCGAAGGCACGGCCGAGGGTGACTTCGTCGGCGTACTCGAGGTCACCGCCGACGGGGAGACCGCTCGCCAACCGGGTCACGCGCGTCTCGCTCCCGGCCAGCACACGAGCGAGATACATCGCGGTCACCTCGCCGTCGGTGTTCGGGTTGGTCGCGATGATCACCTCGGTCACGCCGTCGTCACGCACACGCGTGAGCAGTTCATTGATCCGAAGTTGGTCGGGACCGATGCCCTCGATCGGCGAGATCGTTCCTTGCAGCACGTGATAGGCGCCACGGAACTCTTGGGTCCGCTCGACGGCAACGATGTCCCGAGGTTCCTCGACGACACAGATCACTGTGCGATCACGCCGCTCATCGAGGCAGAACTGACACAACTCGCCTTCGGCAATATTGAAGCAGCGGCGACACCAGGAGATCTTCTCCTTGACGTCGATGATCGCGGCGGCCAGCCGGCGCGCGTCTTCCGGCGCGACGCGCAAAATGTAGAACGCGATGCGCTGCGCGGACTTCGGACCGATCCCCGGGAGGCGACCGAGCTCGTCGATCAGCCGTTGGACCGGACCGGCGTAGACCGAGGTCACTCGGGGCCCATCACGCGACGGGTTGGCGAGGACGTGACCAGTGCGTCAGCCAAGGCCGAAGGCACTCAGATCGATACCGCCGGTGACGCCACCCATCCGCTCCGATTGCAGCGCCTGCGCGGCCCGGTTCGCGTCCGCCACCGCGGCCACGACGAGGTCCTGCAGCATCTCAATGTCATCCGGGTCCACCACATCGGGCGCCAGGACAATGGACACGAGATCGCCGGTGCCGGTGACGGTCGCCGTCACCATGCCCCCGCCGGCGGTGCCCTCCACGGTTGTCTCCGCAAGGGCAGCCTGCGCGGCGAACATGTCTTCCTGCATTTGTTGGACTTGCCGCATCATGTTGTTGTTTTGCGGCTTGGACTTGGCCACGGCAATCCCCTAGGACTTCGGCTGTTCTTCCACGACCGTCGCGCCGAACGTGTCGGCGAGCCGGGACAACGAATCTACTGCCGGGCCCTCGCTCATCGGCGCGTCCTCGAGTTCGGACGGGTCTCCGATGTCGACGATGTCCTCCACGTCGGGTGGCGGCTCGGGCTCCGCCTCGGCTCGAGCCTGCCGGTGAGGTGGACCCTCCCCGTCCCCCCACTCGTGCGGCGTGAAGGAAAAGCGCGGCGGTCCGCCGAGCTCGCGTATGAAGGCCTGACGGATCGCGTCGGCGTCTTTCTGGAAGCGAGGCTTGACGGTGTCGATGTGGCTGCGGGCCACACCGAACACGATCACGTTGCCGTCGACTCGTACGGGCTGCGCTTCCATGATCGCGGTTGCGAGCGCCTTCGGTAGGCCGGCAAGCACGTCGGCCCAGGCAACGATCGCGTCGTCGAGTTCAAAAACCACGGCGGCCGGTGGTGGATCGGTCGCCACTGGTTGCACGACCGCCTGTCCGGCCGATTCTCCGGCGGGTTCGGGCGCGGCGCCGGTCTTGGCCGCGGCAGCCGCTTTGCGCAACGCGCCCAGTGCAGCCGGCTTGGCCCGAGGCGCTGGCGCCGCGGGGTCACCCATGGCCTCCACCGGCACCGGAGCAGCCGGCGTGTCGGCCGGCGCGGAACGCTTCGGGGGTTTCGCTTTCGGGGCCGCAGCGCGCGGCGCGTCCGGCTCGGGAGCCGGGCGCGGCGCGGGTGCAGCACGCGGCTGGTCGACGGTCGGTGCGCCACCGCCCTGGGCCAGACGAGCCTCGAGTCGGTCCACCCGGTCGGCGAGCGTTGCCAGCGCCGAGTTCGATTCCCGTCGGGCCAGGCGCACCAGTGCGATCTCGAGGACGAGCCTCGGGTCCGCGGCGTCGGTGCCGCGCATATCCACCACCGCTTGACCGAGAGTCTCGAGCGCCCGAACCAGATGGGCGTTCCCCAGGGCTTCGCCCACGGCGCGCAGACGAACCTGTTGTTCCTCCGTGTCGTCGAGCGACACCCGGCCGCCACTCGCCACGAGGATGAACGCGTCACGGAGCGCTGCGAGCAGACCTTCCGCGATCCGACGCGGGTCGTGGGCCGCCTCGAGCAACGCGGCGACCGCGGTCAGTACGCCGGCAACGTCCTCGGCCGCCACCGCGTCGAGGATCGCCATGCGCATCTCGAACGGTGCGCCACCGAGCGCCGCCTCGACGGTTGCGACGGTGACCGGACCGCCACTGGCCAACACGAGGTCGAGCAGGGATTCGGAGTCGCGCGCGGAACCGGCGGCGGCGCGCGCCACGATCGGGAGCGCGGCGGGTTCGAAGGTGACACCTTCGTCGGCAAGCACCGACGCGAGGAGGCCGCTGATCTCTTCGACGGTGAGGTAGGAGAACTCGAAGTGTTGCGTGCGCGAGCGGATCGTCGGCAGCACCTTTTCGGGCTCGGTCGTGGCGAGGATGAAGACCACGTGTGCCGGTGGTTCCTCGAGCGTCTTCAGGAGTGTGTTGGACGCGTCCTTCGTGAGCATGTGGACCTCGTCGAGGAGGTACACCTTGCGCTTGGACGTCGCCCCGAGTCCGAGGTTGATCCGTGCCACCAGATCACGGGCGTCGTCAACGCCGCGGTTGGACGCTGCGTCCATCTCGATGAGGTCGCCGAAGGTCCCCGCCGCAATGGACACGCAGTTCTCACACTGCCCGCACGGTTCACCGTCGGGACCCAAGTCGAGACAGTTGAGCGCCTTCGCGAGAATGCGCGCGGTCGTGGTCTTGCCGTTGCCGCGTGGTCCCGAAAAGAGATAGGCGTGACCGACGCGACCGTCCCGGACCGCGTTCTGCAGCGCACTCGTGACGTGATCCTGGCCGACCAGTTCGCCGAACCGCTGCGGCCGGTACTTGCGGTAGAGGGCTTGGAACGACATCGCCCGACCCTATCGAGCAACCGCACCCGGAGCTGCGGCGGAGATGACGGGCGCGATTTCGAGGTCGGTATAGGTCAAGGTCATCCCGGCGCGGAGATGGCCGGCGTACCAGCCCGTGTACCCCGAAGACGGGGCGTCACTCGGGAGTTTCACCGAACCGCCGGAGCGGCGGTCACCCCACGCCGGCTCACGTTCGGCGAGCCGCCAGGCTTTGAATCGTAGCGTCGAGCCCTCGACTCGGGCGCACACTCGCCACGGCAACGGCTGCATGATCGGGGGATTCCCGGGGATCGAAAGCGCGGGCTCCAAGCTGATGCTCCCCAGGCCCTGCATACGACCGGTGGCGCTGTCCCACACGTGGACGTTGAAGATCCACGACCCATAGGGATAAACGTTCTTCGTCAGCGTGATCGCGCGTACCGAACCGTCTCGACGGGGTGAGATGCGCAGCGCGGCACCCTGCTGCAAGAGATCACTCGACTCGCTGGCCCACGTCGCGCAGGAGGTCGCATTCCGTTCCACCGCGGCGTCGGATGTCCAGAACACCGTCCGAAGATTGCCGCCCTGATTCCGCGACGGCGCGCTCACCGTCACCGCGTTCGCTTCGGCATCGAAGTTGTAGCCGTCGGTCCCTTCCGGCGTGAGCACCGCGGCGCGCACGACGACCGGCGGAACATCGACGGCCAGCACGGGCCGCGCCGTCGACGGAAGCGCCTCCAGGTCCCGGACTGCGTTGCTGCGCAGACGCGCCACCCGCGGCGACGGTTCGCGTGCGCCGAGAACCGGATCTGCGGATTGGGCACCGCCGGCCGAAGGAAACGAGATGACGCTGATCGCACCGAGGATTCCGACGCCAACGATCGTCGAGCGAACCGGTACGCGCACCCTGGGCGCGCGCGAGCGCGATATCGACGCCACTCCCTCCGCCATGCGGCGGACAATATCGGCCGCGCCCGAGGCCGACGCGGATCCAGATCCGCTCGGCCGACTCGCCTCCACGCATCAACCGCGCGGCGGAGCGAGAAGCGGACCGTGCACCCGCCGTCGACTCGACGCAATAGGGCGCGGGTCTCGTCGCTGGCTCAGACCAGGCAACCCCACGGCACACGAGAGGGCCCGCTGAGAGCTGCTTCCTTCCGGATCTGACTCGGTTCACGAGATCTCGTTGCGTAGGACCCGGCCCTCGACGCTGCGTGCGAGTCGCCTTCCCTATTCCGGCTCGAGCCTTCGGCGGGGATTCAGCCCCCCACATGTGGATTGGGGGTTACAGGGCACCACAGACTCCCCACCTAGCACGGTCCGCGGGCGGAGAGTAGCAGGGGCCTCCCACTACCATCACCGACTCGACGTCTCGCGTGCGAGGCGCCCGGAGGGGTGCGAGAGCGGCCGAATCGGCACGCTTGGAAAGCGTGTGTGGGGAAACTCACCGAGGGTTCGAATCCCTCTCCCTCCGCAACATTCAGCCTGCGCGACCTCTCTCACGATTCCCAGCATGGGACCGCGCCACGGTTCACCCGTTGTCGTCGCAGCCAAGAGCGGTCGGGTGCAGGAAGGACCGCCGGATGGCTTCCGCCCCACGACTCTGGATAAGGCGTATATTTAGGCGCATGCCACGAGTTCAGGTCTACCTTCCGGATGATCTCTACCGAGAGTTGAAGCTTCGAGAACTGCCCGCGTCCGAGCTGTTGCAGACCGCAGTACGGGCTGAACTCGAGCGTCGCGAAGCTCTCGACGCGGCCGTCGAGTACGTCACCGATCTCGCAGCCGAAGTCGGGGAGCCCTCGGCCCGACAGCGGACCCGGGCCGAGGCAATCACGCGCCGAATTCAGGCTCGTGGTATCCACCAAGCCAGCTGATGTTGATTCTGGACAGCGGCGGGTTCACCAAGCTCTCGAACCGCTCGACCCAGGCTCTTGCGCTGGTCCGCGAGTTGATGGCGTGCGGGCTGTGGCCGCCAGTCGTGCCGACCCCCGTCCTGGTCGAGGCGCTGCATGGCGACGCGGGCAAGGATGCAAACGCCAACGCGTTCCTGAAGACGTGCATGACCGAGTCGGTCGTCTCGATATCACTCGCGCGCCGAGCCGCCGAACTTCGACGGCGGGCGCGAGCTGGCTCCGCGGTGGACGCGTTGGTCGTGGCAGTTGCCGAGTCGGGCGGAA
>JANLTQ010000618.1:0-3993 GCA_031363005.1 Acidimicrobiia bacterium
CCGCATGGCATCGAGGGTGCTGCGGGCGGCCCGGGTGAGATGGGGGCCGACTCGCACGCGCACGTGGCGGACCCCGAGGACGACCGACGCGGTGATTCCGATCCCGATTGCGATGGCGACGGCGGCGGCGATCACGCTCCCGACCGGCACCTTCCCGACATTGACGGCGGTCGGGGCCAGCAGCACTGCAACGCCGAAGATCGCAGACTGCACGACGAATTCCGACGCGGTGCTGTAGACCCCGCCGACTGCGACTGCCGATGCGAGGTCGATGCCGTTTTTCTGGAGGTAGCGCACCTGCACCGCGCTCTCGGCCCCGGCCGGCAACGTGACGTTCGAGAAGCCCATCGCCACCTGCAACCCGACGACCGGCCAGAACGCGAGTCGATGCGGAACGGTGCCGATGAACGCGGCGGCGAAGGGGATGCTCGTGAGGAGCGACAAGGCCAGGGCGAGAGTGACCCAACCCCACTGACCGCGGTACACCGTCTCCCACAGGTCGGCGGGACTTCCGATGCGCACGAAGATGATGACGACGGCAGCGAGACCGCCGACAGCCATCACGGTGGTTCGGACCCATCGGCGGGGTCCCTGGCGTGAGTCGGTGCTCTCGCTCGACGCTCTGCCGCTCACGGTCCCAGCCTCGCACGCGCGCCGAAGCGCGGCGCGCGCCGTCGGTCAGGCGAACTCGGCCTTCTTGTACATCGCGACCACGCAGGCTCCGCCCAATCCGAGGTTGTGCTGCAGCGCGAGCTCGGCGCCGTCGACCTGCCGCTTGTCCGCGGTGCCGCGCAGCTGCCACGTGAGTTCGGAGCACTGGGCGAGACCGGTCGCGCCGAGCGGGTGGCCCTTGGAGATGAGTCCGCCCGACGGGTTCACGACCCAGTCGCCGCCGTAGGTGACCGCGCCTGAGTCGATCAGCTCACCGGCTCCGCCTTCGTCGCACAGACCGAGCCCTTCGTAGGTGATCATCTCGTTGGCGGAGAAGCAGTCGTGCAGCTCGATGACATCGACGTCGCTCGGCCCGTATCCGGACTGCTCGTAGACCTCCTGCGACGCGGCCCGGGTCATGTCGAAGCCGACGAACTTCATGTCCGAGCCCGAGTCGAAGCTCGAAGGGAAGTCGGTCTTCATGGACATGCCGATGATCTCGACCGCCTGGTCCTCGAGACCGTGCGACCGAACGAAGTCCTCCGACGCCAGGATCGCGGCCGCCGAACCATCCGAGGTGGGACAGCACTGCAACTTGGTCAGCGGCTCGTGCACCATCGGCGACGCGAGGACTTCGTCGAGCGTGTAGATGTCACGGAACTGCGAGTACGGGTTGTTCGCCGAGTGACGGTGGTTCTTCTCCGCGATCCGCGCGAACGATTCGGCCTTCACTCCGTAGCGCTCCATGTATTCGCGACCGGCGTTGCCGAACATCTGCGGAGCGGGGGGCGCCTGGGTGAAACCGCGCTTGTCGTTCATCGCCTCGAACGTGCGCTGCATCGGCATGGCGCGGTCCATGTACTTGATGCCGAGCGAACCCTTCTCCATCTTCTCGAAGCCGAGCGCGAGCGTGCAGTCCGCGAGGCCACCCTCGATGAACCGCTTGGCGAGGTACAGGGCCGACGAGCCGGTTGCGCAGTTGTTGTTGACGTTCACCACCGGCACGCCACTCACGCCGATCTCGTACAACGCGCGTTGCCCGGCGGTCGAGTCGCCGTAGCAATAGCCCACCGCGACCTGCTCGATCTCGTCGTAGGTGACACCGGCGTCGGTCAGCGCGTTGGTGCCGGCTTCCTTCGCCATGTCCGGGTAGTCCCAGTCCTTGCTGCCGGGCTTCTCGAACTTGGTCATGCCCACGCCAACCACGAACACCTTGCGGCCCATGACGATCTCCTTTGAAGCAATGCGATGCGTGCTCTCGGGGCCGGTGCCTCCGAAGCGAGCGGAAGGGTACGACGTCCTGACCACACCGTGCGATCCGGGCAGCGCGACGGCACCCAACCGGTGCCCACGCCGAGCCGGTACCGTGATGATCGAACTTACGAGCGGGCGGAAACGGCGCGCTGATCGACAGGAGCATCATGGCCACATCGACCGGACCCGCAACCTTTGAAGTTGTGCGGGAGGCGACGATCGCGGCGTCGCCGGATGCGATCTTCGACCAGCTCGAAGATTTCCACCGCTGGATGGCGTGGTCCCCGTGGGAGAGCGTCGACCCGAACATGGCGCGGACCTTCGGCGGTCCCGAGTCCGGCGTCGGGGCGTCCTACGAGTGGAAGGGGAATCGAAAAGCGGGCGAAGGACGCATGGAGATCGTCGATTCCAGTCGACCATCGAGCCTCACCGTCGGACTGTCGTTCCTGAAGCCGTTCAAGTCGCATAACACCGTCGTCTTCACCCTCGAACCCGCTGGTGCCGCCACCATGGTCACGTGGTCGATGACCGGACCGAAGACGTTCGTGACGCGCGTGATGGGCATCTTCACCAGCATGGACAAGATGGTGGGACCCGACTTCGAGAAGGGCCTCGCCCAGCTGAAGCTCGTCGCCGAGGCCTGACGCTCGGGGACGAGAGCAGAGCGCCTCGTATCCTCTGCAGATGCCTCGTATCCGGGTGGTCGCCGCGCAGCTGAATCTGACCGTCGGCGATCTCGCGGGTAACGAAGCGAGCATCCTGGCGGCATACGAGCGTGCGGCCGCGGTCGATGCCGATCTCGTCGCCTTCCCGGAGCTCGCGATCACCGGGTATCCGCCCGAGGACCTCCTCCTGCGGCCGGCGTTCATCGCCGAGTCCGCTGAGCTCCTCGAGAAGCTGGCCGCCCGCACCACGAACACCGCGGCGGTTATCGGCTTTCCGGAACTCATGGCCGACGGACAGCTCGCGAACTCGGCGGCGCTCTGCGCGCAGGGTCGCATTCAAGGCGTGTACCGCAAGCACCTACTGCCGAACTACGCCGTGTTCGACGAGGAGCGCTACTTCGAACCGTCGGAGACGGACGGTCCACTGTTCGTCGTTGCGGGTCTGCGCGTGGCGCTCACGGTGTGTGAGGACGCGTGGAGCCCGAACGGTCCGATCGTCACGCAATCCGACGGCGGCGCCGAAGTCATCGTCAACATCAACGCGTCGCCCTTCTTCGCAGGCCGTGTCCGCGAACGCGAGACGATGCTGTCCACCCGCGCGATCGATGCTCAGGCGCCGATCGTCTACGTCAATCTTGTCGGTGGTCAGGACGAGTTGGTGTTCGACGGCGCGTCGATGGTCATCGACCAACACGGCGTGCTCGTCGCGCGCGCGAAGCAGTTCGAGGAAGACCTGTTGATCGTCGATCTCGACGTGCGCAAGAGCGTGCACCGACGGGCGGCGGCCGGTCGAGCGAAGGTCGCGCCGCTCCCGGAGGTGATGATCAGCGATGGACATCTCGGGATGCCGGCGAAGCGACCCCGGATCGAGGAGTTGCTCGACCCGGTGGAGGAGGTCTACCGGGCGCTCGTGCTCGGCACGCGCGACTACATGGTGAAGAACGGCTTCACCCACGTGCTGCTCGGGCTGTCCGGCGGGATCGACTCGGCGCTGGTGGCCGCAATCGCGGTCGACGCGCTCGGTGCCCAACAAGTCACGGGCGTGATGATGCCGTCTCGGTTCTCGAGCGACGGCAGTATCAACGACTCGGAGCAACTTGCAGCGAACCTCGGCATTGCCACCCTGGCCATCCCGATCGAGCCCGCCCACGAGGCGTTTACGGGAATGCTCGCCGATGCATTCGCCGGCCTGGAACCCGGTGTCGCGGAGGAGAATCTGCAGGCACGGATTCGCGGCACGATCCTCATGACCATGTCCAACAAGTTCGGTTGGCTCGTCCTCACGACCGGCAACAAGAGCGAGATGGCGGTCGGCTACTGCACGCTCTACGGCGACATGGCTGGTGGGTTCGCGGTCATCAAGGACGTCCCGAAGATGCTCGTGTACGCGCTCTGCGAGGACATCAACCGACGACTCGACCGC
>JANLTQ010000638.1:0-4316 GCA_031363005.1 Acidimicrobiia bacterium
GCTGGGCCGTCGGCGCGTTGGTTCACAGCGATGGCGGTACCGGCGACGGCAACCAGCACGACGGCGGCGGCGATTGCCAGGGCTCGAATGGGTCCGCGAGATCGCCGGGTCGCAAGCGCAGTCACGGTCGGGACATCATCCATGGCGTGGCGGGCGGCGCGGCCGGCGGCGCGGGCACGGGATTCGAAGTCGTTCGGGGTCTCGTTCATGCTTCCTCCTCGCCATCGGTCAGGCGGAGTGTGGCGGCGAGTGACCGCCGGGCGTCGTGCAACGTGGACTTCACGGTCCCGGGAGAGATCTCGAGCGCAGTCGCGATCTCAGCAACGGGGAGGTCCTCTACGTAGTGGAGCGCGATCACGTCGCGCTGGCGCGTCGGCAGCGCGCCGACCGCCCGCCAGAACTCCGCGTCGGCCGGTTCGAGCTCGGCGTACACCTCCGACCGCTGCCCGAACCACCGCCCGAGGGCGCGCCGTTCTCGCCCGAGGCGTCGGACGCGCGAGGCACACAGGTTGGTGACGGCTCGGCGTGCGTACGCCAACGGCTGTTCCAGCTCCGCCCACGATCGGTGGGTGGCTATCAGTGCCTCTTGGACGATGTCTTCGGCAGTCGTGCGGTCACCGGTCAGGGAGTACGCGAGCCCGGCGAGACGCAGCCGTGCGTCGCGCACGAAGTCTTCGAAGGGTTCCACGGTCGCAGCAGTCTCGTTGATACCGATTGGTCGCCCGAGCCGTCGATTTGGTTGGGTCCGCCGCGACTTTTTGTCTGCAGGGTTGCGGAAAAGACCATGCACAGACAAAAAGTCGCCTCGGAGCGGAGCGTGGCGGGGGGCACATTTCGAAACGAAACGGTTGCGTTTCGTATTTGAGTGGGGTACAACCTCTCGACGACTCCCGAAGGACCCGCCCCATGAACGCAGCCATGACCGAACAGATCAACGAGAAGGCCTACCGCCGACGGTGGGCGATCCTCGTTGTGTTGTGCGTGAGCTTGCTCATCATCGTGCTCGACAACTCGATTCTGAACGTCGCCATCCCGACGCTGATTCGCGAGCTGAACGCCTCGAACAGCCAAGTGCAGTGGATGGTGGACAGCTACACGCTGGTCTTCGCCGGCTTACTGCTCACCATGGGCGCGATGGGTGATCGGTACGGTCGCCGCGGTGCGCTCCAAATGGGCTACGTGCTCTTCGGGTTGGGTTCGCTGGCCTCCGCGTTCGCCACCAGCGCGGACCAACTGATCGCCACTCGGGCGTTCATGGGTATCGGCGGCGCACTGATCATGCCGGCGACGCTGTCGATCATCACCAACGTCTTCCCGCCCCAAGAGCGGGGCAAGGCGATCGGCGTGTGGGCGGGTACCGCGGGCATCGGTGTTGCGCTCGGGCCGCTCACCGGAGGCTTTCTCCTGGCGCACTTCTACTGGGGCTCGATCTTCCTTGTGAACATCCCGATCGTGATCTTCGGACTCATTGCCGGGTTCCTCCTGATCCCGACGAGCAAGGACCCGAGCGCCCCGAAACTCGACCCCGTCGGCGCGGCGCTGTCGGTCGCCGCGCTGACCGCGATTGTCTACGCCCTGATCGAAGCACCGGAACGCGGCTGGACCGCGCCATTCACCCTTGGCATCCTCGGCGCCGGTCTGGTTCTTGGGGCCGTGTTCGTGTGGTGGGAGCAGCGGTCGGATCATCCGATGCTCGATGTGTCCTTCTTCCGCAACCCGAGGTTCAGTGCCGCCAACGCCGCGATCACCCTGACGTTCTTTGCGATGTTCGGTTCGATCTTCCTGCTGACCCAGTACTTGCAGTTCACCCTCGGGTACTCGCCGCTCGAGTCGGGGGTCCGCATGCTCCCGTACGCCGGCACGATGATGGTCATCGCACCGTTGAGCTCGAAGGTCGTCGAGCGGTTCGGCTCGAAGCGGACCATCGCGACGGGGCTCGGGCTCGCCGCGCTTGCGCTCGTGCTGATGGGGAGCCTGTCCGTCAACACTCAGTACATCGACATCGCGTGGCGGTTCGTGATCCTGGCCGCCGGTATGGCGCTGGTGATGGCGCCGGCGACGGACTCGGTCATGGGTTCGGTCCCGTTGGCGAAGGCCGGGGTCGGTTCGGCGGTCAACGACACCACGCGGCAGGTGGGTGGCGCGCTCGGCGTGGCCATCATCGGCAGCATCGTGTCCTCGGTGTACGGCAGCAAGGTCGGCGACTTCTTCGCCGGGAAGCCGGCACCCAAGGCCGCCGTCGATGCGGCGAAGAACTCCCTCGGGGGTGCGATAGCGGTGTCCAAGAACTTGGCGGGTCAACCGATCCCGAACGCCAAACAACTCGCAGCCGGCCTGGTCGACACCGCGAACCACGCCTTCGTCGAAGCGTTTCGGTGGGGAACTCGGGTGGGGGCAGTGGTACTTGCCCTCGGCGTGATCATTGTCCTGCGCTGGCTGCCGGCTCGAGCCAACCAGGCCCACATCGACGCCCAGACGAAGGACCACGCGGACTTGAAGGTGGAAACCGCGGGGAACGCCGACACAGCCGACACCGTTGACGGCGAACCCGAACCGGTCCGGGCGTAGTGCTCTCCGACGTCGAGGATCCGGAGACTCCCGAGTCCGCCAAGTGTCGGGACGTCCCCGGCCGGCCTCGCAGCGCAGTCGCGGATGCCGCGATCTTGGAAGCGGCGACGGAGCTGTTCTGCGATCTGGGATACGAAGGGCTCTCGATGGAAGGCGTGGCCGCGAAGGCAGGGGTCGGCAAGACCACCATCTACCGCCGGTATCCCACGAAGCTCGATCTGGTCATGGCGGTGAACGGACGCCTCAGTGCCGGCATGCCGCCGGAGCCCCATACCGGCAGCTTGCGGGGCGACCTCCTCGTGATCGCACACAACTTCCACGCGATGTTGAGTCAGACCGATGCGGGACGCGCGATTCCGAAGGTCCTCGCGGCGAAGTTGGCCAACCCTGAGTTGGCCCGAGCGCACGAGGCATTCGTGGCCGGCCGGCGCGACATCACCATCGGTGTGATTCGGCGCGGTATCGAGCGCGGTGATCTCCCGGCGGACTCCGACGCCACGGTGATCGCCGATCTCATGACCGGTGCGCTGTTCTTACGCGTGTTCGTGACCGGTCAGCCGGTGACGCCGCAGTATCTCGAAGCGCTGGTGGATCAGATTCTCACGTAAGACCGTCGAAGGCGTCGAGGAACAGCTGCTCCTGCTCGCGGTCGTGCACCGCGGAACTTCCGCTCGCGGGGGAGGGTGATGGCGACCGTGCGATGTGGCGCAGCTTCGCCTGGTCCCGCAGGATCCGGTGCAGTTTGCCGTGCACGAAGTTCCAAGCCCCCATGTTGGATGGCTCCTCCTGGACCCAGTACACCTCGTCACAGCCGGTGTACTTCTCCGCCAACGCGATGAGTTGCGCCTCGGGCCACGGGTAGAGCTGCTCCACGCGGATGATCGCCGCCGGTGCGCCGAGCTGGTCCCGCCGGTCCATGAGCTCGTGCGCGATCTTGCCGGTGCACAGGATGGCCCGGCGCACGTCCGCCGCCGCGACGGGCAGACGCGGGTCGTCCAGGATCTCCTGGAAGCTGCCGGTCGTGAAGTCGGCGACGGGGGAGCGGGTGGCCGGAACGCGGAGGTACTTCTTCGGGGTGAAGCACACGAGCGGTTTGCGCGACGGCGCGTGGATCTGGCGGCGCAAAACATGGAAGTACTGGGCAGCGGTGGTGGGGTAGCAGATCCGCATGTTGCTCTCGGCGCACAGTGCGAGGAACCGTTCGAGGCGGGCACTCGAGTGCTCGGGGCCCTGACCTTCGAAGCCGTGGGGGAGCAGGAGCGCGAGGCGCGACTGCTGACCCCACTTGTCCTCGGCCGCGACGATGAACTGGTCCACGATGATCTGGGCGCCGTTGATGAAGTCGCCGAACTGGGCTTCCCACCCAATCCACGCGCGCTCGTCGGAGATCGAATAGCCGTACTCGAAACCGAGCGCCGCGTACTCGGACAGCACCGTGTCGAAGAGCATGACCGGGGCTTGGTCGTCGGCGATATGGTTCAGCGGGCAGAACTCGGTCTCGTTCTCGGCGTCCACCAACACACCGTGGCGTTGGCTGAAGGTGCCGCGGCGCGTGTCCTGGCCGGCGAGTCGGACCGGTGTTCCCGCGAGTGCGAGTGACCCAAATGCCAACGCTTCGCCGAGGGCCCAGTCGATCTGGTCGGCGGCGAAATCGGTGGCCCGAGCGCGGAGGATCTTCTCGAGCTTCGGGTTCACGTGGAAGTCGTTCGGGAAGCGCACGAGTGCATCGACGATCTGTTGGAGCTGCT
>JANLTQ010000656.1:0-3027 GCA_031363005.1 Acidimicrobiia bacterium
CGTGAGTTCGGTGCAGCGTGGCTTCAGGTGGTGGCGGAGGTCATACGGGCGCGGCAGTCGGCCGCGAGCCCGTCGAGCATTCCGGCGCAGTCACCGGTGAATGACGAGCCGTGCATCACCGCGAGCGTGCGCGGTGCCAGCGCGGCGAGTTGCTCGATCGCGGTCGGGGTCGACGGCGACAGGCAGGTCGCGCCGAAGGCGTCCTCGGCCACGGCGGCGGGTCCGACGATGTCGTCTTCGGTGAGTGCGGGACCGTCCCCGAAGTGGGTGAACAGATCGCCGCACAGCAATGTGCCCGTCTTCTCTTCGTAGAGGACTCGGGCCTCCCAGCCGTGTGGGACATGGGGGGTGTCGATGTGACGGACCCGCATCGCGCCCAGCTCGATCACCTCGCCGTCGGCAAGGGGTCGGGGCGGCCGATCGGCCATCTCGTCGAGGGAGACCATGCATCCGAGCGCGCCGTGGGCGACCTGCGCGTGGGGTGCGACAGCAAGAAGTTCGTTCATGGCACCACATTCGTCGGACTCGACGTGCCCGAACGCAATCCAGCGCAACTGCTCGACGGGCTTCACTCGGGCGATGGCCTCTCGGACCGACGGGAACATCGAACGGTGCCCCGTGTGGAACAGGAGCGGCTCGTCGTCGTCGAGGAGGAACTGGTTGAACGTGAACCCGGTCGGCCCGATCTCGGGCACGAACGTTGACAGACGGTAGATGCGCGGGGCGATCTCGTCGACTGTGGTGGTCATGGTTTCGTTCCTTTGGTTCGGGACCGAGCCGGTTGGCGGGTCGTCGGTAAACGTTGCGAGCGACAGTGATTGGCGAACATGGTCACGAAGTCTTCGATCAGACGGACCCAACGGTCTCCGCCCGGGTCGTTCGAGATCTGCTGGTCGACCAACCCGTTCAACAGAGCGGTCCACATGTCGAGCTGGCGTGGATCGGTGAACCCGTTGAGGGCAAGCCGCTTGCGCGCGTCGGCCAGTGCGCGCACCGCCGGAGCGAACGACTCGGGCGACGGTGCAAACCCCGGGATGGTGTGTTGGAACAGCAGTTGGTATCGCGCGACGTCGGCCGTGCAGAACTCGACGAAACGCCGCGCGCTTGCTGTCAGGATCGCGGCGGGATCATCGCTTTCGTGGGGCGCAGCCATATGCGCCTCGAAGTCGGCGGCTGCTTGGCCGAACATCGCGTCATAGATCGCATGCTTCGCCTCGAAGTACGAGTACACCGTGGGGGTCGTGATCCCGGCCCGACGAGCCAGATCACGCAACGACAACCCGGCGAGGCCCTCTTCACGAACGAGCGCCCATGCGGCCTCCACGATCGCGTCCCGCGCGGATTGGCGTCGAGCCTCCCGCCAATCGACCTTCACCTCGACTTTACCCATGGTCGTCATTCTTATACAGCGTATAAGAATGGTCAAGCCTCGTCAGGAGAGGTCGTCATTCGATCGGAAACAGGGGCGTCCCCGCGCTCTGTCCGGTCGGCCGGTAGCTTGCCCGCCGATACGTGCCGAACAAGCGGTCACACAACGTCAGCACGACCGAGACGTTGGTCTGGATTTGACCCGCGATCTTGGACACGGGTTGGTGTGATTCAGGCGGCTCGGCTGGCAGCGTAGGCAGCGGCCGGGGTGCGGTGCCCGAGACGGGCTTGGTGCCGGGCCCGGTTGTAGAAGACCTCGATGTATTCGAACAGGATCGTGCGGAACTGCGACCGCGAGAGCTGCTCTCGGCGTGAGCCATCACCTCGGTACTACCGGCAACTCCATCGCCACCCTCGCCCGAGACGCCTTCGTCGGTTCGATGCGGGGAGCACTCTGGATTGCCGCCACATCGGCATCGGACGAACCCACGCCCGAACCCACGTCATCCTCCTCGTCGACGACCTCCACGTCCGCGTCATCGACGCCACCACCGGCGAACTCCTCCGAGACCTCACCATCGACACCACCCGGGACTACCAACCCACCGGCAAACCCAACGGCCCCACCCCACCCAAAAAGAAACGGCCCAAACCCAGTTGAGGGTTCGGGCCGTCCTCGATGTCTCGCGACATCACAAGGGTGGGCGATGCGGGATTCGAACCCACGACCTCTGCCGTGTGAAGGCAGCGCTCTAACCAACTGAGCCAATCGCCCGGACCGAACGAGATTAGTCAGGTCGGTCCCGGCGGCTCGCCGCAGAGCAAGGAGTACCCTGGCCCGTCGCTGCAAGGGGGATGGATGCCGGAGTTCCACGAAGTTGCCAGCGGCCTCGGCATGCCGCTGGCCGACGCGATGCGCACCCAGCGGGCGGTGCGGCGTCTTCGCACCGATCCGGTGGACGACGAGACCCTGCACGCGGTCTTGGAGCTCGCACTCAAGGCCCCGACCGGCAGCAACCTCCAAGGCTGGGAGTTCGTGGTCGTGCGCGATCCGGGCGTCAAACATCAACTGGCGCGTTTGAACCGTCAGGCCTGGTCCGTCTATCGGCGATTTGCCGGGAATCGTGCCCGTGGAGACCTGAAGGCCGCCCGGATGCTGGCCGCCGTCGAATGGCAGGCCGATCACTTCGAAGATGCGCCCGTGATCGTCGTCGCCTGTCTCCATGGTCGCCCCTGGGTCAGTTCGATGGGTCGAGCCGCCTTCTACGGATCGATCTTCCCCGCGGTGCAGAACCTGCTCCTGGCGGCCCGGGGCCTGGGCCTGGGCGCCGCCCTCACCACCCTCCCCCTCTGGTGTCGGCCACTGGTGCGGCGCACCCTGGCCCTTCCGGCTCGGGTGACACCGTGTGCGGTGATCCCCCTCGGTTGGCCCGCTCGGGGGGGCTACGGACCCACGACCCGCCGACCACTTGCCGAGGTTCTCCACGTCGATCAGTACGGGAATCAGCCACTCTTGGGCGTGGCCCCGAGGCCGGCTGAGGAAAACTCGGTCTGAAGTTCCACACGGGGCGTCAGAATGCGAGATAATCGATGTCCGCTGTATGACCGAACGAGCCGCTGGGGCTAGGTGAATCGTGGCGAGAAAAGGACGAGCGCGTC
>JANLTQ010000657.1:0-15512 GCA_031363005.1 Acidimicrobiia bacterium
TGTCTGTATCACTGGATCGATCATCCCGATTTCGCTCGCGAGGTCGCGATCGTCGAGCGAAAGGCTCCGGGGATCTCGTCACTGTTGGCCCACGAGGTGGCGAGAGCAGCCGGCGTTCTGCGATCGCTCGACTTGTTCAAACCCCCCGGGGTGGCGGAGACGATCGACTGGGCCGCCGCGCTCGATCGCCTCGGCTACGAGACGCTCGACGACTCGGCCGTCGAGGACACGCTCGGCGTGGTGCTCAAGTACCGGGAGGATCAGGAGCGCGTGCGCGAACACGGCCTCGCGAGTGCGCTCCGGACGGGTCCACGCAGTGAGTGAGGCTGCCGTCGCGGCGGTGGGATTCGTCTGCCTGCTCCGGCGCGCCGGACTCCGCGTGGCGACCGGCCACGCGTTGGTCTTCGCCGATGCCGTCGTCGCCGTCGGCGATTCGAGTGTGGACGACGTCTATTGGGCGGCGCGCGCAACGTTGTGTCACCGGCCCGAGGATCGGGAACGGTTCGACGAATGCTTTCGGGCGTGGTTCGGCCCGGAGGCCACCGGCATGGGCTCCGAGCCGGCGGCCGAGCCCGCGGCGATCGTCGCGTTCGATGCGCCGATGCCGGACGCGGACGCCGTCGACGGGATCGCCGACGACGACGCGGAGGTCCCGATGCTCTCGGTCCGTTTCAGCCGCGCCGAAGCCCTGCGCGACCGCGACTTCGGGAGCTACTCCCGCGCCGACCACGCCGAGGCCCGGCGCGCGTTGGCCGACCTTCGCGTGGTGGGGGAGCTGCGGCGGTCGCGACGTCTGGTGCAGACCCGAGCTCGCCGCCGGCCGGATGTCCGCCGAACGGTGCGGGCCGCGATGCGGACCGAGGGTGAACCCCTTGCTCGCCTGTCCCGAACTCCGTCGACGCGCGCCCGGCGGCTGGTGCTGTTGTGTGACGTCAGCGGCTCGATGGAGCCGTACTCGCGCGTCATCGTGCGGTTCGTCCACAGCGCCGTCGTCGCCCGCACCCAGGTGGAGGCCTTCGCGCTCGGCACTCGCCTCACTCGGATCACGCGCGAGCTCGCCAACCGTGATCCGGATGTTGCGATAGCGAGCGCCGCACGCCGGGTCGCGGACTGGTCCGGTGGGACCCGGCTCGGCGCGACCCTGCGCGCCTTCAACGACACGTGGGGTGTGCGCGGCATGGCGCGCGGTGCGGTGGTGGTGATCATCTCCGACGGTTGGGACCGCGGTGAACCCGAAGCGCTCGGGGAGCAGATGGCGAGGCTCCATCGGGTTGCGCATCGGGTGATCTGGGTGAACCCGCTGAAGGCTTCGCCCGGATACGCGCCGATCGCCGCGGGCATGGCCGCGGCATTGCCGTTCGTCGACGATTTCGTGGCCGGTCATTCGCTCGCGTCGCTGTCGGAGCTGGTGGATGTGATCGGGCGCACCACCTCGCGTCGGGACCGTTCGGGTCGGCCTCAGATGCGGCCGCCGACTGCGGTCGCGTCGCACCGGTCGGAGCGCGTCGGGGCCGGGGGCGCATCATGAAGGAAGTGTTGGCCGACGTTGCGCGCTGGAAGGCGGACGGCAAGCGGGTTGCCGTGGCACGAGTGGTGGGCGTGGACGGTTCGGGCCCGCGTGATCCGGGCGCCACGATGGTCGTCAGCGAGGCGGGCGAGGTGGCCGGATCAGTCTCCGGCGGCTGCGTGGAGGGGGCGGTTGTGGAGGAAGCACTCGCGATCCTGGCCGGCGACAAGCCGCGCGGGGTGGTGAGCTTCGGGTTCTCTGACGACGAAGCCTTCGCGGTCGGCCTCACCTGTGGTGGGACGATCCACCTCTACGTGGAGCCCCTCGATTGGTAGACGAAACTCCCGTATTCGATGCGCTGGCTGACGCCTTGCGCGCCGACCGTCCCGTCGCTCTGGCCGCCGTCATCGAAGGTCCGGGCCTCGGCCTGAAGTTGTTGGTGGACCCGAGTCGCGCCGCGCTGGGGACGCTCGGCAACGCAGACCTCGACCGCGTGGTGGCGCGTGACGCGCGCGCCGAACTCGGCGCAGGTCTGACGTCGACGCGTCACTACGGCGAGCACGGCGAGGCGCGCGAACGCGGCGTGGGGGTGTTCATCGAGAGCTTCGTGGCACCGCCACGGATGCTGATCTTCGGCGCGGTCGACTTCACGGCGGCCCTGGCGCGCGTCGCCAAGGTGCTCGGATATCACGTGACGGTCTGTGACGCACGGGCCGTGTTCGCGACGCCGGAACGATTCCCGATGGCCGACGTCGTGGTCAACGACTGGCCGGACCGCTACCTCGCGTCGGTCACGAACTTGGGTTTCCGGGACGCGATCTGCGTGCTCACCCATGACGCGAAGTTCGACGTTCCCGCGATCGCCGCCGCGGTCGCGACCGATGCCGGGTACATCGGCGCGATGGGTTCCCGACGAACGCACGCGGCGCGCGTCGATCGACTCCGGACGGCCGGGCTGACCGATGCAGACCTCGAACGGGTCATGGCGCCCATCGGGCTCGACATCGGATCTCGAACCCCCGAGGAGGCGGCCGTCGCGATCTGCGCCGAGATCATCGCCCTCCGCACCGGCCGCAACCACGCCCCCTCCCTCCGCGACGGCACCGGCCCCATCCACTGACTGCGATTTCCCTCGCCACTCGCCGCCCGTCCGATTCCCGTGCGTTTGTCGTTTGAACCCCCTCTGAGGGGGCGCAAACGACAGACGCGGGGAGTGGGGCACTGCGGGATGGGGCGCTGGGGACGGGCGTGCGACACTGGCGCGATGGATCTTGGACTGGACGGGAAGCGTGCTGCGGTCGCCGCAGCATCGAAAGGATTGGGCTTCGCCGCGGCAGTCGCCCTGGCCGCGGAAGGCGTACAGGTCGCGATCTGTAGCCGGAACCGAGCGGACATCGATGCCGCGGCTGCGCGCATCGGCGACAACGCGATCCCGTTCGTCGCCGACGTGGGCACCGCAGCCGGAGCGAGCCAGTTCGCAGCCGACGCCGCCGGCGCATTGGGTGGGATCGACATCCTCGTCGCCAACGCGGGCGGCCCGCCGGCCGGCAACTTTGCTGCGATCACCGACATCGACGCGTACGCGCGTGCCTTCGAACTCAACGCACTCTCGACGATCGCCATGTGCCAGGCCGTCGTGCCGGCCATGCAAGCGCAGCAGTGGGGGAGAGTCGTCGCGATCACCTCCCTCGCGGCGCGCCAACCGATGGCCAACCTGATCCTGTCGAACACTGCCCGCGCCGGTCTCACCGGCTTTCTCAAGACGCTGGCTCGCGAGGTCGCGAGCGACAACATCACGGTCAACAGCCTGCAGCCCTGCCTCCACGCCACGGTGCGGATCACCGATCTGTACGGCGATCCGGCGCCGCTCGGCGCCGGGGTGCCGGCCGGACGCGTGGGCGACCCTGCGTCGTTCGGCGCGTGCGTCGCGTTCCTGTGTTCCGAATCCGCCAACTACATCACTGGCGCTGCGATTCCCGTCGATGGCGGCGCCGACGCAGGTCTCCAATGATCCGCCACTCTCGGGACCACCCCGCGCACCGGGCGGTCGGCGCCGAACGTATCCTGGCGATCCTGGCCGCCCGCCGAGCTGCGCAGTACCACCTTTGACCGCGCCGGCCGCCGAAATCCGACGCCAGTGCGACCAACCCTCGACCCACCGAGCGGTGGCCTACCCTGACCGCCATGGAGCCTGAACCCCGAGACCGGGGACTCTGGACGATTCCAAATCTGATTTCGGCGCTCCGACTTCTGGCGATTCCGTGGTTCCCGTGGCTCCTGCTCCACGAACACCGGCCGATCGCGTCGGGGTTGCTCCTGGCCGCCCTCGGAGCGACCGATTGGGTCGACGGCTATATCGCTCGCCATTTCGACCAGGGCAGCAAGGTCGGCAAGATCATGGACCCGATTGCGGATCGGGCGTTGTTGATCGTCGGCGGGGTCACCCTGCTGATCGACGGCACGGTTCCGCGTTGGGTCGCGGTGGTCGTGCTCGCACGAGAAGCGTTGGTGAGTATCGCCACCGTCTCATTGGCGGCGATGGGCGCCCGAAGAATCGATGTGCAATGGGTGGGAAAAGCGGGAACACTCGCCATGATGGTCTCGCTCCCGATGTTCCTGTGGCTGTCCACCGTGAAGGCGGGTACCGGCCACGAAGTCCTGGCCGCGGTGACGTGGTTCTTCACCATCACCGGCATCGTCCTCAGCTACTACGCGACGGCCGGGTACATCCCGATCGGACTCGCGGCGCTGCGTGAGGGCCGCTCGGCCCGGGACTGCGAGCACGCCGACGCCACAACGGAAACTCGAACCGGAGGTACTGCGTGAAGGCCGTGATCATGGCCGGAGGTGAAGGCACCCGGCTGCGTCCGCTGACCAGCAACCAGCCGAAGCCGATGATGCCCGTCGCCAACCGACCGATGATGGAGCACATCGTCCGATTGCTCGCGGACCACGGGATCGATCAGATCGTCGTGACCGTGGCGTTCCTGGCGAATCAGATTCGGACGTACTTCGGCGATGGTTCCGAGCTCGGCGTCGAGATGCGGTACGCCACCGAGGACACGCCGCTCGGGACGGCCGGTTCGGTCCGCAACGCCGCCGACGAGCTCGACGACACCTTCCTCGTCATCTCCGGTGACGTGCTCACCGATGTGGATCTCACCGGGCTTATCAAGGCCCATCGCGACTCCGGCGCGCTCGGCACCATCGCGCTCAAGCGGGTCGAGGACCCCGTGGAGTTCGGGATCGTCATCACCGGCGAGGATGGCCACGTCGAGCGGTTCCTCGAAAAGCCCACCTGGGGTCAGGTGTTCTCGGACACCATCAATACCGGCATCTACGTGCTCGAGCCGGAGATCTTCGACTACATCCCGGCGAATGAGAACGTCGACTTCTCGAGTGACGTCTTTCCCGCCGCCCTCGCCGACGGCAAGAGCCTGTTCGGCTACGTCATCGATGGGTACTGGGAGGACGTCGGCACGCTCGACGCGTACCTCCAGGCGCACCACGACATTCTCGACGGTCTGGTGGCCGTCGAGATCGACGGGTTCACCATGCGGGAGAACGTCTGGCTCGGCGAAGGTGCCGACGTCGACCCGGACGCCACCATCGAAGGACCGGTGGTGATCGGCCCGAACTGTCGGATCGAGTCCGGCGCGTACGTGGGGCAACACACGGTGCTCGGCGGCGACGTCGTGGTCAAACACGACGCGCAGGTGGTGCGCTCGGTCGTCCACGAACACACCTACATCGGTTCCTCCGCGCGCGTTCGCGGTGCCGTCGTCGGCCGCGCCTGCGACCTGCGCAGCCATTCCACCATCGAGCCGGGTGCGGTGCTCGGCAACGAGTGTTTCGTCGGTGAGCACGCGGTCGTGACCTCCGACGTCAAGGTGTACCCGTTCAAATCAATCGATGCGGGTGCGGTGATCACGTCCTCGATCGTGTGGGCGACCAAGGGTGCGCGCACGTTGTTCGGACGCCGCGGCGCGTCGGGCATCGCCAACGTCGACATCACCGCGGAGGTGGCGACCCGACTCGCGCAGGCCTACGGGACTTCACTGAAGAAGGGTGCTGTCGTCACGACGAGTCGGGACACGAGCCGCGCGGCACGCGCGCTCAAGCGCTCGATCATCGGTGGCCTCAACTTGGCGGGCGTCAACGTGGAAGACGTGGAGTTGGCCACGGTGCCGTTGACGCGCTACCAAGTTCGGAACTCGCAGAACGCCGGCGGGATCACGGTCCGGCTCGTCAGCGGGGACTCGGATCGGGTCGAGATCCGGTTCTTCGACAGCAACGGTCGAGACATCACCGAGGGCACGCAGCGCAAGATCGAACGGCTCTTGTCTCGTGAAGACTTCCGGCGGGCGTTCGCCGGCGACATCGGCGACATCGTGTTTCCGCCGCGTGCCCTCGAGTTCTACACCGCGGCCCTCGAAGACTGCGTCGACGCCGAGCGCCTGCACACCCGAGCGTTCAAGGTCGTCCTCGACTACTCCTTCGGTGCTGCGTCACTGGCGCTGCCGGCGGTGTTGGCCAAGATCGGCGCCGACGTCCTCGCGGTCAACCCGTTCGCGGCGACGCGTCCGAGCGAACTCGGCCTGCACGACCGCGCCGGGAGGGTCGCGCGCATCGGCATGCTCGTGCGCTCGTCGGGGAGCGATCTCGGCATGGTGATCGATCCGGCGGGGGAGACCGCGACGCTGGTGGACGGCACCGGTCGCGCGCTGGACGAACATCAGACGTTGCACGCGATCCTCACGCTGCTCGTGCGCGCTCGACCCGGAATCCGCGTCGCGCTTCCTGTGTCGGCCAGCCGAGTTGCGGAACGAATCGTGCTCGACGGCGGGGCCACGCTGTCCTGGACCAAGACGGCGGACGGTTCGATCATGGAAGTGGCGTCGGGGCGCGATGTCGACGTTGCCGCGAACGCGAACGGCGCATTCGTGTGGCCCGAGTTCCTGCCGGCGTTCGACGCCACCGCGACCTTCGTGAACCTGCTGGACCTCCTGGCCGAGACCGGGACCAGCCTCGCCGAGGTTGTCGATACGTTGCCGCCGGTGTTCACTGCGTCGCGCACGGTGCCGGTGGAGTGGTCACGCAAGGGTGCGGTCATGCGGGAGATGGTCGAACGGACCAAGGGCCGGGAGGTCACGCTGGTGGACGGCGTCAAGATCGACCACGGCGAGAGTTGGGCCCTCGTGTTACCGGACCCGGACGACGCGGTGGTGCACGTCCTCGCCGAAGGCGACTCACTCGCCACCGCGGAGACCTTGGCCGACGAGTACGCCCGCCGGATCACGAACCTCTGACACCGGACCTCTGACCTGGGGCACGCCGCGGATAATCTCGGCGCCCATGACGACGCCTGACGGATTGCGGTATTCACCCGAGCACGAATGGGTTCGCGTGGAGGGCGACCGCGCCGTCGTCGGGATCACCGATTACGCCCAGGATGCGCTCGGTGATGTGGTCTACGTCCAGCTCCCCGATGTGGGCCTCAACGTGGTGGCCCACGCGTCGATCGCTGAGATCGAATCCACGAAATCGGTGTCCGAGGTCTACTGCCCCCTGAGTGGGACGGTCGTGGAGACCAACGGCAAACTCGACGACCGCCCCGAGGCGATCAACGAAGACGCCTACGGGCAAGGGTGGATCTTCACCATCGAGCTCGCAGACCCGGCCGAACTCGACGGCCTCATGGACGCCGAGGCGTACGAAGCCTTTCTGGCCGGCTGAATCGCACGGATCGCCGTCCTGGCGAGCACCGCTCGGGTCTCGACCTCCACCGGAGGTTCAGCGTTGTAACCTGGCCGGATGGTGTGCACCCGCTGCGGCCACCGCAACGAACCGTCGGCTCGATTCTGTTCGTCGTGTGGATCTCCGCTTGAACCTCAGCATGAGGGTCATCCCGGCGACTCGACCGTCGAGATCCCAACCCTCCCGAGTGTTCCTCGGGGTGGTGCGGTGCTGCACGTGCTGCGGGGCCCAAATGCCGGCAGCACCTACCTGTTGGACCGGGCCGAGACCAGCATCGGTCGCCATCCGGACTCCTCGATCTTCCTCGACGACATCACGGTGTCGCGCCGACATTCGAGTGTCGACCAGGGCGGCGAAGGTTCGTTCACCATCCGAGATGCGGGCTCGCTGAACGGCACGTACGTCAACCGTGAGCGAGTGGAAGTGTGTGAGCTCGCCGACGGCGACGAAGTCCAGGTCGGTCGTTTCCATCTCGTGTTCCATCGGGGGGAGTAGCAAGTGGCGATTTCCCACGAGCCCGACCACCAGTCCATCGGTGAGGTCCTGGCCACCCTGAGGGACGAGTTCCCCGACATCACGATCTCCAAGATCCGGTTTCTCGAGAGTCAAGGACTCATCGATCCGGAACGGACGCCGTCGGGGTATCGGAAGTTCCGGGACAACGATGTGGCGCGGCTGTCCTGGATCTTGGCGCAGCAGAAGGAGAACTTCCTCCCGCTCAAAGTGATCAAAGCCCGGCTCGACGCCGCCGGTCCCGATGCGTTGCCGCCGGACGTCGAGCCGACCGCGGCCGAGTCGGCGACCGCGGAGTCGGCCGCCGGAGTCACGGACCCGGCGAAGCCAAAACGGACTCGTGCGCCGAAGCCCCGCACCGCGAGCGGGACATCGGATCCGAGCCGCGCAACACCGAAGCCGCGCGCCGCGGCCGGCCCGCGCACCGCGAAGGCCGCAACCGCCAAGGCCGGAAAGGCGGCCACCGCGCCCACACCGGCACTGTTCGAGACCCAGATGCTTCCGCTCGATGACGGGACCGACGATGACATCGGGATCGATGCATCGGGAGCCAGCCTCACGCGTGCGGAACTTGCGAAGGCGGCGGGGCTCACCGACGCGGCGCTCGCCGACCTCGAGGAGTACGGGATGCTCGCGCCGGCCGCCGGAAGTGGTGACCGCGTGGTGTTCGACGAGCAGGCCCTCGTCGTCGCGAGGCTCGCCGCGGAGTTCGCCGCGCACGGCATCGGGCCCCGACATCTGCGCATGTTCCGGGTCTTCGCGGAACGAGAGGCCGGGCTCTACGACCAAGTCATCGCGCCGCGTCTGCGTCGTCGCAATCCCGAGGCCCGAGCGCAAGCGCGTGACGATCTCGTCGATCTGGCTCGACTCGGTCGCGCCATGCGGGCCGCGTACCTGCGCTCTGCCACCGCCGGCATGCTCAACGACTGACCACCTGATCCGCCCGGCGCGCGCTCCTCGTTCGTTTCAGCGTCCTGAAGTGCTCGTGCGCAGTAGCTCAGGACGCCAAAGTGCGCGATCGGGGTTGGTTTGAGCGAGGGGCCTCCGGTGTATCGTCGCCGTCGGAGGTGACGCTGTGATCCGGGTGACGCTCATCGGTGTACGAGTGGAAGTGCCGTCCAACCAGCCCATCGTGCTGCTGCGCGAAGTCGACGGCGCGCGCTACCTCCCGATTTTCATCGGCTCACCCGAGGCGACGGCGATCGTCTACGCCCTCCAGGGCATGGAGACGCCCCGGCCCATGACCCATGATCTGTTCGTCACGGTGATGGGCGATTTCGGCGTCGAGCTGGTTCAGGTCGCGGTCACCGCCCTGAGCGACGGCACCTTTTACGCCGAACTCGAACTGCGCAGGGAGGGCGAGACGCAGCGCGTTTCGGCCCGTCCGTCGGACGCGATCGCCTTGGCGGTCCGGCTCGGCGACGAGGTTCCGATCCTGGTGGCGGAGGAAGTGTTCGAGGAGGCCGGAGTGCTGTTCGAAGAAGAACAGGATGAGGACGAAATCGAGGAGTTCCGGGCGTTTCTCGACGACGTCACCCCCGAGGACTTCGCGTAGCGCCTTGGTGGGCCACATATGGGTCGACCGGCCGTTGACTCGCGGAGACCGATCACCTACGGTGACACCCCCGTAACTACGACCTTGTGACTCTGCGGCCCGACGGGGGACCGCACTGGCGAAAGGCAGCCGAACGTGGCCGCTCGTTCTCGTTCCCCCCAAGCAGCCGCGAAGCTCGAGCCCGTGCCCGGCACGCCCGCGCCCGTCGGCGCCAAGCTGCCCCCACGTGTTGAGCAGGGAGTGCTCAGTCCCGACGGTGACGAGTGGCGTGATGTCGGGTACAGCGGGCCGTCGGTGTGTTCGGTGGTGGGGATCTCCTACCGCCAACTCGACTACTGGGCGCGAACCGATCTGCTCCGCCCGTCGCTCACCGACGCAGCCGGGAGTGGAACGCAGCGCCGGTACTCATACCGCGACCTCGTTGCGCTGAAGGTGATCAAGAGCCTGCTCGACGGTGGGGTATCGCTCCAGACCGCTCGCAAGGCCATCGACTATCTGCGGGATCACCTCGGTGAAGATCTCGCGTCGGCGAGCCTGGTGATCGAGGGTGCGAACACGGTGCTCGCGCACACCGGCGACGACATCGTGGATCTCGTGCGCCGCGGGCAGGGCGTTCTCAACATCGTGCCGCTCGGCGGTCTCGTCGAGTCCCTCGAAGCGAGCATCCATGAGCTGCACGCCGAGCCGTTGGGCCCCAAAGACGGCGCCGCCCACCCGGTGCGCCGCGCGCAGGACTGAATCGTCGCCTCCGGCCCGGACATGGACAGTTTGCGGCTGAGTCCGCTCGACGCGGAACACCGCGCCCTCGGCGCCAAACTCGTCGAGTTCGGTGGTTGGGAAATGCCGATCCAGTACGGCGGCGTGCTCGAGGAACATCGCGCGTGTCGCACCGACGCGGTGGCGTTCGACGTGTCGCACCTCGGTTCACTGCGCGTGCGCGGGCCGGGCGCGTACGAACTCCTGCAACTCGCGTTCACGAACGACCTCGCGCGCATCGGTCCGGGCCGCGCGCAATACACGCACTTACTGGACCCGACGGACGCGCACGTCGTCGACGACATCATCATCTGGTGGGTGAGCGACGACGAGTTCCTCGTCATGCCGAACGCCTCGAACACCGCCCGCATCACTGACGCGCTCGACGACGTCCGAACCGACGCCCAGCGTTTGTCGTCTGAGGCCGCCGAGAGCGGCCTGAAACGACAAACGCCGGGGAGAGGGGAGACGGGTGAGGGCGCGCGGGGTGGAGACGCGCCGGGCGGAGACGCGCCGGTGGAGATCGAGGATGTGACGGCAACCCGCGCCGTGATTGCGGTGCAGGGGCCGAACGCGCGGGCTCGCGTCCGCGAAATCTCGCCTGCGATGGCCGACGTGAAACGGTTCGCGGTGGCCCCCGTCGAATGGAACGTAACGCCGTGCATCGTCGCCGGGACCGGCTACACGGGCGAAGATGGCATCGAAATCCACGTTCCGGTGGCCGCGGCCCCCGACGTGTGGCGTGCACTGATGGCCGCCGGGGTTGCCCCCGCGGGTCTCGGTGCGCGTGACACCTTGCGGCTCGAGGCCGGACTCCCGCTGCACGGCCACGAACTCGGGGACGGGATCACCCCCCTCCAAGCCGGTCTCGGCTGGGTCGTGCGGTGGGACAAGGGCGACTTCCGCGGTCGAGACGCACTCGCCGCCGAGCGGGACCCGGGTGTGGCGCGCAAACTCCGAGGTCTGCTCGTGGAAGGCCGCCGTCCGCCGCGTGCCGGCTATCCGGTGCTCGTCGACGGTGCGGCGGTGGGGGAGATCACGAGTGGGAACTTCTCGCCCATGCTCGGCCGGGCGATCGCGTTGGCGTTCCTGCCTCCGGACGTGGCCGACGGCGCCGAGGTCGAGATCGACGTTCGCGGCTCGCGAGTTCCCGCCGTCGTCACGAAACCACCGTTCGTTTCCTGATCGGCCCGAACTGATCGGCCCGAACTGATCGGCCGGAACTGATCGGCCGGGGCTGATCGGCTCGGGCGGAACCCGCGGCGGCGGCTTCGGGTATCGTGGCCCCCTGACAAGCCGTTGAACCCGAGCGGGAGAGTCCTCACCATGTGAGGGCGCCGAAGGAGCAACCTCCCCGGAATCTCTCAGGCTCACGAACCGCCCGGGTGAGGCAACTCTGGAGAGCAGGGATTTCGTATCCCTCACCGACGGGGAAAGCCCGGGCGACCGGGTGAATCTCTCAGGTCCCGCGACAGAGGGGGAGTGGCCGCAGCCGCGGTTTCTCACCCACGTGCGAAGGGATCTCAATGGCCAGCTCACTCCGGGACCGGTTCGTCGATCGCCACGTCGGTCCGGATCAGCCCGAGCAGACCACGATGCTGAACCTGCTCGGGTTCGAGTCACTCGACGCGCTGACCGACGCTGCGGTTCCCCAGTCCATTCGTCGGTCCGAGCCGCTCTCGCTGCCCGAGCCTCGCTCGGAGGTGGAGACCATTGCGGCGTTGCGCGCCTTGGCTGACCGCAACGTGGTGGCGACCTCGATGATCGGCATGGGCTACTCGGACACGATCACCCCGGGCGTGATTCGGCGCAACGTGCTCGAGAACCCGGCGTGGTACACCGCGTACACCCCGTACCAACCCGAGATCTCCCAGGGGCGGCTCGAAGCGTTGCTGGACTTCCAGACGATGGTCGCAGACCTCTCCGGCATGGACCTGGCGAACGCGTCTCTGCTCGACGAAGCGACCGCCGCCGCGGAGGCGATGGCGATGTGTCGCCGGCTCGCACCCAAGGGCGGAGACATCTTCTTCGTCGACGCCGATTGTCACCCGCAGACACTCGCGGTCGTGAAGGGGCGCGCCGAGCCGTTGGAGATCGACGTGGTGGTCGGCGATCCGGCCCGCGACGTTCCCGGCGCGCGCGTCTTCGGAGTGTTGCTCGCGTACCCGGGAAGCAGCGGGGCAGTGGTCGATCACTCGGCGCTGATCGCTCGTGTTCACGACGAAGGCGGCCTCGTCGCCGTGACGGCGGACCTGCTCGCGTTGGTGCTGTTGCAATCGCCGGGCGCGATGGGTGCGGACCTCGTCGTCGGATCCGCGCAACGCTTCGGAGTTCCGCTCGGCTACGGCGGACCGCACGCCGGATACATCGCGTGCCGCGACGCGCACAAGCGCACGTTGCCGGGCCGGCTCGTGGGCGTCTCCGTGGATGCCAAGGGTCGGCGCGCGTTGCGGCTCGCGTTGCAGACGCGCGAGCAACACATCCGTCGGGAGAAGGCGACGAGCAACATCTGTACCGCGCAGGTCCTGCTCGCGGTCATCGCCGGTCTCTACGCGGTCTACCACGGTCCCGAAGGGTTGACCGCGATCGCGTCGCGCGTGCATGGGCTGACGAGCGCGCTCGCGGACTCGTTGACGGCCGATGGCATCGAGCTGGTGAATGACACGTGGTTCGACACGATCACCGTGCGGGTGGCGGGACGCGCGGTGGAGATCGCCGGCGCGGCGCGTGAGCTCGGGATCAACCTGCGCGTGGTGGATGCGGGCACGCTCGGGATCGCCCTCGACGAGACAACGACGCCGGCGGACGTCGCGGCTGTGCTCTCGGCATTCGGTGTGACGAAGGCGGCAGGGGAGGGGCGGAACGCGATCTCGCCGACCCTGGTGCGGACCGAACCGTTCCTGACGCACGAGGTCTTCCATCGTTACCGCTCCGAGACCGAGATGCTCCGATACCTGCGGCGCCTGGCGGACCGTGACCTGGCCCTCGACCGCACGATGATCCCGCTCGGCTCGTGCACGATGAAGCTCAACGCCACGACCGAGATGGAGCCGATCACCTGGCCCGAGTTCGGCGGACTGCACCCGTACGCGCCGGTGACTCAGGCGATGGGCTACGCGGAACTGATCGAGGACCTCGAGACCTGGTTGTGCGAGATCACCGGCTACGACGCAGTGTCGCTGCAACCCAATGCCGGGTCGCAAGGGGAGTTGGCCGGACTGTTGGCGATCCGCGCCTTCCACCGTGGTCGCGGTGATCGCGACCGGACGGTGTGTCTCATCCCGGCGTCTGCGCACGGCACCAACGCGGCGAGCGCAGTGATGGCCGGCATGCGCGTGGTAGTCGTGGCCACCGACGATGACGGCAACATCGATCTGGCTGATCTCAAGGAGAAGGCGACCCAACACGCCGATGTTCTCGGCGCACTGATGGTGACCTATCCCTCCACGCACGGCGTGTTCGAGACGTCGATCGGTCAGGTCTGCGACCTCGTCCACGAATGCGGCGGCCAGGTGTACGTGGACGGAGCGAACCTGAACGCGCTCGTGGGGCTCGCCGCGCCCGGCCAGTTCGGTGCCGACGTGTCCCACCTCAACCTGCACAAGACCTTCTGCATCCCCCACGGCGGCGGGGGACCCGGCGTCGGGCCGGTCGCGGTGCGCGCGCATCTCGCGCCGTACCTGCCCGGCCATCCGCTGGAGACGGAGTCCTTGGTGCCGGCCGTGGCCGCCGCACCATTCGGGTCGGCCGGCATCCTCCCGATTCCGTGGGCGTACGTGGCGATGATGGGCGCCGATGGACTCAAAGAAGCGACCCAGGTGGCGATCCTCTCGGCGAACTACCTCGCCCGTCGGCTCGCTCCGCATTTTCCGGTCCTGTACTCCGGTCCGGGCGGGCTCGTGGCGCACGAATGCATCCTCGACCTTCGACCGATAACCGCGGCGACGGGCGTGACCGCAGAAGACGTGGCCAAGCGGCTGATCGACTACGGCTTCCACGCACCGACGCTCAGCTTCCCGGTGGCGGGCACGCTCATGGTCGAGCCCACCGAGTCCGAGGCGCTCGTCGAACTCGATCGGTTCTGCGAGGCGATGATCGCGATCCGCGCCGAGATCTCGCGGATCGAACGAGGGGAGTGGACCCACGATGCGAGCCCCCTCGCCGCCGCGCCGCACACCGCCGAGGACGTGGCGACCGACGATTGGCCTCACGAGTACTCGCGGGATCTTGCGGCCTTCCCGCTCGATTCGCTTCGGGGCGAGAAGTACTGGCCGCCGGTGAGTCGGATCGACGGCGTCTTCGGTGACCGCAACGTTGTGTGCTCGTGCGCGCCGATTTCCGCATACGAAGAGTCATAGGCTCGTCCGGTGACGCGCGTGCGAACCCGTGAATGGTCGAGCACCGACTATTACGCGGTGCTCGGGGTGGCGCCGGATGCGGCCCCAGCCGAGATCGATGCACGGTACCGAGACCTGGCGAAGGTGCTCCATCCTGACCGCAATGCCGACGTGGAGGATCAGGAGCGGTTCAAACGCATCAGCGCGGCCTACGCCGCACTGAAGGATCCGGCGACGCGGGCGGCCTACGACGAGTTCCGGGCCCGCGTCGATGACGGCAGCCTGTACGCCGCGACGACCCCGGCGTCACCGGCAACCTCGACCTCGGCCCGCCGACCCGACCACCTGGCGCCCGTCCGAGTGCCGAAGACCCACCGACCGATGGCCCCGTGGCTGCGGAGCACGATTGCGACCGTGCTGATCGTCCTGGGGGTGGCGGCCGCCGGGTGGGCGCTGGTCGGTGACCTCCCGTCGCCCACGAACGCCGACACGCCGCTGGCCGTACAGATCACGTTGGCGATTGTGGCGCTGAAGTTCGTTGTGTGCGGCGTAGCCGTTGCCAGATATCCCCAGCTGCGTGCCCGCTGGCACCACTGAGCCCGACGCACACCCCCAGGCCCCGGCAACTCGTGCAAGAAACGCAAGCTATGGGTTGCGTTTCTGGTGCGAGTTCGGTGGGAGAGCGGCCCACGGAAGCAGCTGCCGGACCGGCTTTATGCGCTACTTGACATAACGAGGATTATGGGCGCTCCGGCCAGAGGGTGGCACGCGGGCGATCCGTCGGAGTTAGATGGTCGGCGCTGGGAGGCACTGCGTGCCTGTGGGGCTTCGCCCATAACTCCGACACCGTGTGACTCGTGCCTGTGCGGCTTCGGCCTACACGCCGACGCTGGCATCGATGCTCAGCGGTTCGTCTGCGCGATCCGCGGCGCGACGCGCGGACCGAAGCCGATGCGTGAAGCTCAGAAGGTCCAAGACCTCACGCAGCCGATCAGGTCGTGGGCGATTTGTGCATGATGAGTCATGGAAGTGAGCGTGAGGTGGTCGATTTTTACAAACGCAGCAAATCCGCTTTGGCGGTGTTGGG
>JANLTQ010000020.1:0-1795 GCA_031363005.1 Acidimicrobiia bacterium
CGGCCTCGCCGCCCCAGATCAGCTTGGCGCCGGACTCGCCGAACCGGCGCCAACGGCGGAACGTCAGTTCCGTCGGCCGGCCGTCCGCGGTTCCGTCCCACCCTTCCATGGGCAGGATCGCAAATCGGTTCGGCGCGGTCAGGGTCCCGGCGCTCGCGTCGCGGATTGTCACGGGGTCGCCGAGCGGCCCGGACGCATCGACGTGATCGGCAACCGGGATGTCCACCCCGAGATCGGCAACGTGGGCGCGGAACTCGTCGACGGTGCGGAGTCGCTTGACCTGGGTGTACCTCATGTGAAGTCGGGCAACCCTTCGAGGATGCCGGCCAACACCGCGCGGTCGGACTCGGGGCGGCGAGGGACCCCCGGGGGAGTGCCGTCCGTCTCGGCCCAACCGCGAAGCTCGAAACCGATTGCGGCGTCGTGGCGGTACGCCGGGACGGGGTCGCGGAACGCAAATGCGCCCAGGTACTGGAGGACGTCGTTCAGCTCGTAGAACCGGGAATCGCCGGTTGCCCACATGCGGTCCCGGGCCGCGAAGGCTTCGGGCGCGAACGTGGAGAGGCCGAGCAGATAGTCGGAGCCGTACATCACCATGTCGATGGCGAGGTCGTTGCCGGTGAAGACCTTGAAGTCCGGCCGGAGTTCGTCCCGTGCCTGCAGCCGATCCCACTCGAGTTCGCGGCTGAGCGACGAGTGTTTCGCGCCGATGCACTGCGGGATCTGCACGAGCGCGCGGTACGCGTCGAGCGAGACGATGCGTCCGTACGGGACGAACATCGCCCCGAGTTCGAACCCGATGAACCGATCGAGGGAGGCGGCGAGGGCGCGGTGCGCTTCGACCCAACCATTGTCGTCGAGCTCGTTGAGCCCGTGCGACGGGAAGATGACCGGGGTGCCGCCGCGTTCGGTCACGGCCGCCGCGGCACGCAGGTACGCATCGAGATCAAACGGCGCGCCAGTGTGGTCAGGGACGTACGCGCCGGCGACGAATGCACCGCCGGTCACCGTGGCCGCGAGGTCAAGGACGCGTTCCTTGTCCGGCTCGGCAAGGAGTTGCACGTACCCGGTGTCCATGTTGACCGCCGGGGTCAGCCCGGCCGCGTGGGTTCGCTCGATGTGCGCCTCGACCGCGCCCCAGTCGATCGTGCCGTCGGCCGTGTACGGCACCAGCACCGCCGACATCCCGGTGATCGTCCGCCTCGGCCGGATCCGCGCTGCGATGTCGGTGGGTCCGGTCATCGTCCGATCCTCGCGCACCGGGCTGCCTCCTACCCTCGGAGGTCAGGTGACGCGGCGAATCTAGACGGGGGCTTCGACGTCCAAGCGGGGTGTGCGGGCGGGAGGCTGGTGGTCCCAGAGGTCGGCGAGCAGGTCCGACTTCAGCGCAGCGACGGCCGAGTCGTCCCACCGGTTGTGATGCTGCAACGGGTCCGCGCCGAGCTCGTACAGCTCTCCCTCGGTGCCGTCGTGCACGAACCCGGGCCGGTACGCGGTGCAGACCCAGCCGTCGCGCGTGATCGTGCGGAGGTGGACGCCGACACCCCAGAGTTCGCTGTCCCACTCGGTGAGCACGCGTTCCTTCTTGCGCGCGGTGGCGTCGTGGTCGTCGATCGGAAGTGCGGTGGCCTGGAGATAGGGGGGTGCATCCACACCGGCGATCGCGCAGAACGTCGGCGCGAGTTCCACCAGACCGACGGGGTTGGTGACGACGGACGGCGTGATGTTGGCGGATGGTGCCGGTCGCCAGATCAGGGGGAGTCGCATCAACGAGTCCGTGTGATACGGACCCTTG
>JANLTQ010000040.1:0-2150 GCA_031363005.1 Acidimicrobiia bacterium
CGCGCCGCCGGGCTCAAGATCATCGACACGATCGTCGTGTCCTACACCGAGCTCATCGCGAACCCGCTCAGCTATGCGGATCCGGATAAACGGCGGGCGATGGAACAACTCATGACGCTGCTCACCGGCGCGCTCGAAGCGCGCGGCCGGGTGCTCATGAAGCTTAACGTCGACGAAGCGAATCTCCAACAGGTCATCGAGTTGCTCCCGGCGCTGAAGTCTCCGACCGTCTCGAAGCTCTACGGCGACGATGCCTTCGCCGTCGAGACCGTCGTCGCGAAGTCTGAGATCAACACCTTGATCCCGGCGCTCAAGGATGTGGGTGCGTGCGACATCATCGAGTTGCCGATCGCGAAGATCGTCCACTGACGTGACCGGCACGGTGATCGAGTTCGACGAAGGGCGAGGCGTCGGGACGATCGAGGCGGGGGCCGCACGTCACTTCTTTCACTGCACCCAGATCGCCGACGGCACCCGCGCCATCCACGTTGGTCAAGCGGTGGAGTTCTCCGTGGTCCCCGGCCGCCTCGGCGATTGGGAAGCCGCCGCCATCGTCAAGCAGGACGTCTGACGACCGCTTCTCCCACCGTCCGGCGTCACCAGCGCCGACCGGGTCGGCGCTGGTGACGCCAGAGTGTGAAATGACGCGCTTAGCCGGCGCCGATCCCTCCGCCCCCGCCGCCGCCCCCGCCGCCGCCGGAGAATCCGCCGCCCCCACCGGAACTGCTCGACGGCGGAGAGAACGAACTCGTGGTCGCCGCGATCCCGCTGGAGAAGTCACCCATCGACGAGAAACCCGCGCCCGGATGCGTGCCGAGGTACCACGGGGCGAAGTTCGCCTGTTCCTCCGCGGGGATGCGGGCCGCGAGTCCGGCCGCAAGCTGTTCACTCACCCCGAGCGCGGCGGCGTAGACGAGGTAGCGCTCCCAGAGGATCAGGTGGCCGACGGGCGCGTCGGCGAGTTGGGAGAAGTCATGGAGGTATTTCTGGACGCCCTTCCACTCGAGGAATCGCTGCGTGCCTTCCGGGCTGCGTTGGCGGAGGAGCGGCGTGAGCGCGAGTGCCAGACCGGCCCAACCGATCGCAATCCCGCCGACGACCCACGCCTTCACCCCGATGGCACCGAGCCCGATGAGGCCGACGACCACGGCCGCGGCGATGTTCAGGAGGAACGGTTTCGATCGGTGGCCATTGATGTACTTGCGGCTTCGCAAGCTCGTCGCAGCATCGGCCTTGAACGAGTTCCAACGCGCCAGCGACTCGGTCTGGTGTGCGCGCGAGTGCTTCGCGATCTCGGACTGCATCACCGGTGAACCACCCGCGAACACCTGCTCGAGTGCGGTTCGCTCGAAGGCCTTGAGTGACGACTGGTCAGCATCGGTCGCCGTCATCTCGTAGTCGGTTCGATCGGCGAGCAGCGCGCGATCGATCTTGACCTCCTTGACGGTCAAGAAGCCGCGTTGGGCAAGATCGAGGATCGTGGCGGAGAACGCAGCCGGTGAGATCGCACCCCAATGCATCAAGCCCACGACCACCGCCGGTGGATCGTCGGGCAGTTCGCGGACGTATTCACCGACCGGTTGCGGCGGATCGGGTTCTTTCCCGTACCGCCGCCACAACCAGAGCAACGTGAAGACCCCGAGGAGCGTCACGATGGGTGCAGCCACATTGAGGGCGTTCCGCGCGTCACGAGTTCGTTGCGCGTCGCGTGCCGCTTTGGCGCGGGTGTCATTGGCCGCTCGGGACCACGCGTCTTCCTCGGCGAGGATCCGGGATAACTGAGCCGGCGCAGATGGCACGACGCCGGGCAACCGCGTGGCGGGGATCACGACGCGACCTTCCACCCATGTTCCGGTGGGTACACCGGACGCCACCCACGTGACGGTGTCCGCACCCACGGTCACGTTGCCACTGAGCGGCCCGTGCCCCCAGGCCTTCAGTTCGCCGGCGCCGGCGGGCACGTGCAGCGTGGCTCGCACGGTTCCGATCGTCGGATGCTCGGTCCCGACCCATTTCCAATACAGCGCGTCCACGTCGGGGGCACCGACGGCCGCACCGGCGACCGTGTACGCGATGTCGAAGGTGCGGGTCTCGTCCTTCGCCGTGAAGTACCACTGCAAGTTGTTCGGGGCCCCAACGGAGACGAGAGC
>JANLTQ010000071.1:0-2805 GCA_031363005.1 Acidimicrobiia bacterium
ACTGATCCTCCGAGACGAAGCGGGTGAGGGTAGTGCAGATCGGCGGCGCAGTCCGGCTCGGAGGGCGACGCGGCCCGGAACCCGGGGTGTCCTTGACGAGCATCTCATTATCTGCTACCTTATTAGTAATCACTCATAGAGTAATCGAACACGAGAAGCGAGCAGGGTATGTGGACTCCCGCCATGGAATCGGTCGCCGAACGGCGACTCCTGATCAACTACCGCATCGAGTCGGCGGTGGTCGCGCCGCTCCTGCCGGTCGGGTTCCGACCTCAGCTCGTGCGGGGTTGGGCCGTCGGCGGGGTGTGCGCGATTCGGCTGGGCTCGCTCCGCCCGCGCGGGCTCCCCGCGCCGTTGGGACTGACGAGTGAGGGGTGTGCTCATCGGTTCGCGGTCGAATGGAACCACGGCGACGCTGTGCACCACGGCGTCTTCATCGCCCGGCGGGAAAGCGGTTCGCGCGTCAATGTGCTGGCGGGAGATCGCATCTTTCCGGGCCGCCATGCTCCGGCGCGTTTCGACGTCGACGAGTCCGACGATCAGATCGCGCTGCGGTGCGTTGGTCCGGATGTCCGGGTTGCGGCCGCCGGTTCGGTTGGGGATGCGCTCGACGGGAGTCTGCTGTTCCCGGATCTGGCCGCCGCCTCGGAGTTCTTTCGCTCGGCCCCGGTCGGGTACTCGCCAACCCGTCACGCTGATCGGTTCGAGGGTATGGAGTTTCGGACCGACGCGTGGAACATCGAGCCGTTCGACCTGGAACACATGGAGTCGTCCTACTTCGACGACCGCACGCGCTTTCCCGCCGATGCGATTGCCCTCGACTCGGCCCTCGTCATGCGCAACGTCCCTGCGACGTGGCACCCCGCGCCGTCCCTCGATCTCACGCGTCCAACCCTCGAGACCGCAGCCTGACCGCCTGACGTCAGCGTCGGCGCACGCGCGCTCGGGCGGAGCGAAGGGTGTCCCGCACCGATGCAGTGATGGCAGCGCGCCTGATGCGGACGCGTGCGGTTAGTCCTCGGGTGCGGCGAACGACGGCGCGAAACGCGGCACGCGCCGGAACCACGAATGGCCGGACGAGCCACCAGAGGAATCGGCGGGCCACGGCGACGGCGGCGCGCAGAACGCGCCCGGAACCAGTGGTGATTCGGCGCAGTCCGAGCCCCGCCCGCTTCACCGCGGCGACGAACGGGCCGAGCAGGAGCCGGATCAACGCACCCACCTGCGCACGCGCGGATCGAACCACCGCCACGATGCTGATGAGCGCGCGGCCGACGAGTTGGACCACAGGATCGATGACGCTGCGGATCGCCGACGCAAGCGCGGTGACAACCCGTTCCACGATGCGGACGAGGTGATGCACCGCCTCGGCACCGATGGCGACAACCCGGGAGAGCACGCTCGTGATCATCCGCAGCAGTCGAACGACAGCCATGAAGCCCCGCTGCAGTAGCCCGACCAGTACGACGAAGACGCGCACGAACGGCGCCAGGAGCAGCGACCACGCCAGGCCGATGGCGTCCATCACCTTGACCACGACGTTCACGACCAGGCGCATCACCGTGGCGACGCCTTCGACGATCGCAGTGACTGCGTGCGCGAGTGCGTGGGCGATCCGTGCGAACAGTTCGAGTGCCTGATGGAGCGCGGCGGCGATGGGTCGGAATATTGCAGCGATGGTTCGCGCGATTCCGCTGGCGATTTTCGCGAGAAGGTCGATCGCATGGCGCAACGCATCGGCGACCGGCCGGACGACTGCGGCGATAGTGTGCCCGACCCCGCTGGCGATCTTCGCGAGTAGGTCGAATGCGTGACGCAGCACGCGCCCGATGGCCGGGATCGCAACCCGATCGAAATATCGGAGGGTGTCCCACACCACGACGAAGGGTGCGACCAGGACGGAGAGGATGTTGACGACCGCGCCGGCGGGCGGAGTTTCGGGCGTCAGTGGGGGCGGAGGATTCGGCGGTTCGAACGGGTCCGGCTCCACGGAGGCCCGGCTACCAGGTCATGCCGATGGTGGCGCGCATTGCAGCCTCGAACTCGGCGTCGCCGAGGTGCGAACGCGTGGCGAGGACCATTTCGGAATCCGCGCCGACGGGCACGCGCAGCGGTGTGGCGGGATCGGTGACGGCCTCGGCGATCGCACGCGCGACGAGTTCGGGACCGGGGCGGCCGTCGGGTCCGGTCAGCTTGGAATCCGTACCGGTCCACTCGGTCCACAGCTCGTCGTAGGCGGCCGGACCGCGGTGATCGTCGCCATGTTTCATCCCGGGCGCGATGTATCCGGGCTCGATGATCACGATGCGGATGCCGAAGTGACCGAGTTCGTAGTGGAGTGTCTCGGAGAGCGCTTCGAGTGCGTACTTCGAGGCCGCGTAGGGACCTTCGAGCGGAGTGGCGACCCGGCCCTGCACACTCGAGACGTTCACGATGACACCGGAGCCGCGTTCTCTCCACGCCGGCGCGACCGCCTGGATCATGCGTAAGGGGCCGACGGTGTTGGTGTCGAGGACGCGCTGCATCTGGGCCAGGGGGTAGTCCTCGAGAGGCCCGGCACCGATGATCGCCGCGTTGTTCACGATGGCGTCCAGCTCGCCGACTGCGTTGAGACACTCGGCGACGGACTCGTCGCTCGTCACGTCGAGAGCATGCGCACGCACGCCGTCGAGGTCGCGGAGGAGTTCAGGGTCACGCGCCGTGGCCACGACGTCATGGCCGCGCTCGCCGAGTTCGACGACAGTGGCTCGTCCGATGGCACGTCCGGCGCCGGTCACCAAGATTCGCATGACGCCGAGCGTAGAG
>JANLTQ010000073.1:0-1758 GCA_031363005.1 Acidimicrobiia bacterium
GCTCGGCGCCGCGGTGCTCGTGGGCGCACTGTGTGTGGCGAACGCGCCCGGACTGTGGAACGGGCGCTACTACAGCAAGTACCTCGAGCGCGACGAGCAGGTCCCTGCGTACTGGAAGCAGACGCTGGCTGCGCTCGATCAGCGCGGTCCGGCGACGCGCGTGTTGGCGGTACCCGGCGCGGACTTTGCGGCCTACCGGTGGGGCAACACGATCGACCCGATCGAGCCGGGACTGATGGACCGGCCGTACGTGGCGCGTGAGTTGGTGCCCTGGGGTGGTGACGCGACGACGAATCTGTTGATCGCGGTGGACCGCCGGCTCCAGGACCGGCTGCTCGAACCGAACGCGATCGCGCCGGTTGCCCGGTTGATGGGTGTGGGCGACGTCATGTTGCGCATGGATTTGCTCACCGATCAGTTCTCCTTGGTGCCGGCGAAGGATCTCTGGAGCGACCTCACGAAGCGCGGGACTCCGGCGGGGCTCGCCGCGCCGAAGACCTTCGGAACGAAGATCCCGGGCCATCTCCTCGCGCCGGACATCGGCGATCCGTCGAAGCCGCCGCAGCCGGAACCGGCGCCCGTCGCGGTGTTCGCAGTGAAGGATCCGGTGGACATCGTGCGCGCCAAGTCTGCCGAGGATCCGTTGATCGTCGACGGTGACGGCGAAGGACTCGTGGATGCCGCGGCGGCCGGCGTCCTGAACGGCTCGCAGCTCGTGATCTCCTCACCCACGTTCGACGGGCGGCCCGCCGCGTTGCGCAAGCAGGTTCCGGCGGGTGCCGTGTTGGTGGTGACGGACTCGAACCGCCGGCGGGGAATGCGCTGGGCGGGAATGCGCAACAACTACGGCTACACCGAGCAGGCGAATGAGAAGCCGCTCCACGAGGATCTGCTCGATCAGCGGCTCGAGGTGTTCCCGGACTCCAAGGACGGATCGAAAACGGTCACCGAGCTGCGGGGCGTCACGGCGATTCGCGCCACCACCTACGGAACCCCTGCGTTCGGGTACGCGCCCGAGGTCCGTCCGAGTCAAGCGCTCGACGGCGACGCCAAGACCGCGTGGGAAGTGGCATCAGGAATCAACGACGTCGGGCCTGAGCGGCTGCGTATCGACCTCGAGCACCCCATCACCACGGACCGGATCGGATTGCTGCAGGCCAACGAAGGGGCACGCGGGCGATGGATCACGCGCGTCGGACTTCGCTTCGACGGTGGTCCCATGATCTTCCGACCGCTCACCCTTGCGTCGCGCAAACATGGAGGGGAAGAGATTCAGTTCCCCGCGCGGAAGTTCTCGAGCGTCGAGATTCAGATCGCGGGCACGGTCAGAAACAAAGTGGCGAAGGTGGCCACCGAGAAGGGTCGGTTGCGCAAGACCGGCGTGGGATTCGCCGAGGTCAAACTCGTGGACAACGCGCCGAACGCGCGCCCGGTGCGCGCGACCGAAGTCGATCGGCTCCCGCAGGACCTACTGCGTGCGCTCGGCACCCGTTCCGGTACGCACCCGCTCGCGATCATCATGACCCCGACCTTCGCGGACTTCCGCCGGAAGTTCGAGTTGCCGACCTCGCGCGCATTTTCATTGAGCGGTGAGGTTCGCCTCAACGCGCAGGGTCGCGACGACGCGCTCGATCGCGCCCTCGGCATCGCACTCTCAGGTGAGGGTGGCATCACCGTGACCTCGACCGAGCGCCTCGGCAATGTGGCCGCCCGGAGTTCGGCCGCGTTCGACGCCAATCCGAAGACGGCGTGGAACGA
>JANLTQ010000090.1:0-8829 GCA_031363005.1 Acidimicrobiia bacterium
TGCTGCCGTCGGGAGCGACCGCCACATACTTGAAGCCCGGCATCTCCTGGACCGCCCTCAGACCACGTAGAGCGTGCGGAGAACTTCGGCCAGCGTGGTCACGTCCTGTTCGACGAGCTTGAGCGCCTCGGTCTGGAGCGGGACCATGCCCTCCGACACGGCGAGGTCACGCAGTTGCTGGTACGTGGGCTGGTTCACGACCAGCTGCTTCATCGCGTCGCTGACGCGCAGCAACTCATAGACCCCGATGCGGCCCTGGTATCCGGTCTCGGAACAGAACACGCAACCCTCACCCTGGAAGAACTCCAACTTCGGTGCGAACCCGGCCTTCTCCCACATCGCGAGTTCGTCAGGACTCGGTGTGTAGGCGACCTTGCACTCCGGACACAGGCGTCGAACGAGGCGTTGGCCAACCACACCGAGCACGGATGACGAGATGAGGAAGGACTCGATTCCCATGTCCAGGAATCGGTGCAGCGCCGCAACCGCGTCGGTGGCGTGGAGCGACGAGAGCACGAGGTGGCCGGTCAGTGCGGACTGCACCGCGATCCGCGCCGTCTCGACGTCGCGGATCTCGCCGACGAGGATCGCGTCGGGGTCCTGGCGCAAGATGGAACGCAACCCGCCGGCGAACGTGATGCCCGCTTGCTCGTTGATCTGGATCTGGTTGACCGTCGGGAACACGTACTTGACGGGGTCTTCTACCGTCATCACGTTGATCTCTTCGCGGTTGATCTGCGTGAGCGTTGCGTACAACGTGGTGGTCTTGCCCGACCCGGTCGGTCCGGCGCAGAGCACCATGCCGTAGGGCGAGCGGGTCATGCCCTCGAACACCGTGAGGGTCTCCGCCGGCATCCCGAGGTCACGCAGCCCGAACAACGCACGCCGCTTGTCCAGGATGCGCATGACGCACTTCTCACCGTTGACCGTCGATGTGGTGGACACCCGGACGTCCAGCGGGACACCGTCCACTTCCATCTCGATCTGACCGTCCTGCGCGCGCCGACGCTCGACGATGTTCATGTTGGCCATGACCTTGATCCGGCTGATCAGCGCAGGGGCCATACCGGGAGGCAGGGTCAACGATTCGTGGAGCGCGCCGTCGACGCGGTTGCGGATCCGAACGCGGTCGGGCATCGGTTCGATGTGAACGTCCGAAGCCCGCTCGCTCACCGCCTGCGAGAGGAGGAGGTTCACGACCTGGACGATCGGCGCCTTCTCGTCGACCCGTGCGCTGCCACCCTGGTCGGAGCGTCCGGCCCGCAGCTGTTCTTCTCGCGCTTGGAAGACGCGCACGTGCTCATCGACGTTCGCGGTGGTCCGGTACGCCACGTCGATCGCGCGTTGGATCTCTCCGACGCCGCCGACGAACAGCTTGGCGGGATGACGCAGGATCTCGCCCAGCCGGTCCGCGATCGACGGGTCACTGGGGTCACTGACGACCACATCGAACCCGGAGCCGGTGCGGCGCAACACCAGAGCACCCCAGGCGCGAGCGTGCGATTCGGGCAGCGCCACGACGGCCGTGGGATCTGGGAAGTGATGGCGCAGATCCACGACTTCGAGACCGGATTGCTCGGCCAGCAGGCCGGCCAAGTCGCGCTCGGTGAGGACGCGCTTCGCGACGAGGAACTCGCCGAGGCGCTGTCCCGCCGCGCGGTGGGCGTTGAGTGCCGCCACCAGATGGTCGGCAGACAAGACGTTGTGGGCCACCAATATCTCGCCGAGCATGTGTGCCTGCTCGCCGGTGAGGTCCTGCGGCGCGACCCGTGGGGAGCCGTCCGTATTCGGTGGACCGGCCGAGCTCGCCTTCGCCGCGTTGAGCTTCGCGTTCCTGGCCGCGACCTGGGCCTGGAGCACTTCGATCGATTGGGAGACCTGGGCTCTCATCCCATCGGACCCGATCAACTCGTTGTCGTCCACCCCGTCGTTGCCGGGCGCGGGCCGCGACGCGTCGGCACCACGCCGCGGTTCATCGTTCGCGTCCTTCCGGGACTTCAACAAGCCCACGGTCTTTCCCTTCGCCCAGCCCTGCGCCCGATCGTCCGATCGGACGTCACTCCGCCGGGCAGCGTACGGGTAGTACGACCCATTCCGCCAGGCGGACCCGCCGAGTTCACGCTCGCGCCACATCTCGGCCCCCGGACGCGACGAAGCGGCACCCGAAGGTGCCGCTTCGTCGAGAACGTGACGGGCAGAGAAGGGTGGTTACTTCTTCTTCTTTGCCGGTGCGGCGGTCTTCTCGATCTTGGCGAGAATGTCACGGCCCGCGAGGATCAGCAGATCCTCACCGTCGATCGTGATCTCGGTGCCGCCGTACTTCGAGTAGACGACGGTGTCGCCGGCTGCGATGTCGAGCGGGATGATGTCGCCGGATTGCTCGGACCGACGGCCCGGGCCTACTGCGAGAACCTCGCCCTGCTGGGGCTTCTCCTTCGCGGTGTCCGGGATCACCAGGCCGCTGACCGTGGTCTCTTCGGCTTCGGCGGTACGGACGACGATGCGATCCTCGAGCGGTACGAGCTTCATCGGTGGCCTCCTCGACCGACCCTCAGGGGGCCGGCGGTGTGTCGACATGCGGGGTCCCGTCGTGCAGCAGCGGTCGTCGGAGACGGACCGGCTGTTAGCACTCGGGGTATGGGACTGCTAAAGAAAAGTAGCACTCAGACCTGCCGACTGCCAATTTGGGACCATCAATTCTGCTCGTCCGCTCCGTGGTTGGACAGCGCGTGCCTAGTGGGATGCTCCCGAGCTGTACGCCTCCGCAAGCTCCGGCTCTCGTACTGCATATCGCGGGCGTCAACTCCGAGTTGGGAGTTTCAGGTTGGGGAAGGCGCCGTCGGCGAGTGAGGTGGGGCCGTCGGTCCGGAACCGCCACCAGGCGGTCGCCGCAATCATCGCGGCGTTGTCGGTGCAGAGCTCCGGCGGTGGGATCAATGCGACCCGGCCGGTCTCCGCGGCCATGGCGGCGACTTCGGTCCGAAGCCCGGAGTTCGCTGCCACACCTCCACCCACCACGAGGGTGCGGGCGCCGATCTGGTCAGCCGCCGCGTCCAACTTCGACGACAGCACGTCGACCACCGCAGCTTGGAACGAGGCGGCGATGTCGGCGACCTCGGCGTCGTCCGGCTCGGGGTGACGACGGACGTGATGCAGGACCGCGGTCTTGAGACCGGAGAACGAGAAGTCGAGCCCATCGCCCTGCATCGGGCGCGGGAACCGGATCGCCTGCGGGTCACCGGTGCGTGCCAGCCGGTCGATCACGGGGCCTCCGGGATATCCGAGGCCGAGGAGACGCGCGACTTTGTCGAACGCTTCGCCGGCGGCGTCGTCGACGGTCTCGCCCAGCAGTTCGTAGTCCGCGTCACCGTGCACACCGACGAGCATGGTGTGACCGCCCGAGACCAGGAGTACCGCGAGCGGGAGCTCGACGCTCGGATCCTGCAGCCAGGCCGCGTGCAGATGTCCTTCGAGATGGTTCACACCCACGTACGGGATCCCGCGCGTCAGCGCGATCGACTTGGCCGCGCTGACCCCGACGAGCAGCGCACCCGCGAGTCCGGGACCGCGCGTTGCCGCCACCACCTCCACGTCATCGAACCCGATGCCCGCTTCGACGAGCGCGTCACCGATCACGCCGTTCACCACCTCCAGGTGGGCCCGACTCGCGATCTCCGGAACCACACCGCCGTACCGGGCGTGGAGATCCACCTGACTCGAGACCACACTCGAACGGATCTCGGTCCCGTCCACCACCACTGCGGCCGCAGTTTCGTCACAACTCGTCTCGATCCCGAGGATGATCACGCGCCGCTCCCGACCCTCGGTCCACTCGGACCAGGGAGTCCGACTCGTCGTTCCAAACCGGCGAGCAACTCCGTGTACTCCGGCGTGTCGATGCCCCGTACCCACATCACGATCGCGTCCTCCGACGGGGACGAGTAGTAGGCCTTCCGCGCGCCTTCGGGCGTCAAGCCGAAGCGCCGATACAACGCCTGAGCACCGCGCGAACTCTGGCGCACTTCGAGCGTGAGTGCGCTGTAGTTCCGCATGATCGCTTCACGGGCGAGCGCGAGCAGGAGCCGCGTCGCCACGTGCTGGCGGTGCCACTCGGGATCGACTGCGATGGTGGTGATGTGCGCTTCGTCGGGCGCCAGCATGATCCCGGCGTAGCCGACCACGGTGCGGCCCACCTTGGCAATCAGGTAGACGCGAGATGCCGGAAGCGCGAGTTCGGACATGAACAGCGTGGACGTCCACGGCGTCGGATACACGAGCTGCTCGATCGCCATCACCGCCCGCACGTGCCGACGCTGCATGGGTCCAATGCCCACGGCAGCCGCCGTCACCGCGCCGTCCGCGGCTGAGGCGACGGGACTCACGCCGTGTCCGGCCGGCACACCCTCCGCGCTCGTCACGGTCCGGTCCACGCGATCTGCGCGTCGCTCTGGCGAAGGTAGAGCGGCACCACGCGGTCCGCGGTCGTGAACTCTTCGCGTTCGAGTCGTGCGGACGCGAGTTCAACCAACGCCGTCGCGCTCGGGGCCGCCGCCGACGGGCCGACGACCTCGACCCGATCGAGCCCCGAGAAGCTGTCGGCGTAGACCAGCGCTCCATCGCCCACGAGCAACACGTCGTCGCCGCGCGCCACGACGTCGGCCGCGAGCGCGCCGGGCGAACCCACGGTGTACTCCCCATCACGCTGCAACCCGCCGGGGACCGGCCAGTACTGGGCCGAGAACACTTCACGGCGGCGAGCGTCGAGCACCGCGACCACTCGACGGTGCGTGGTCCGCCACGGGTACGCAACGAGGTCGAGGCTCGGAATCCCGACGATCGGGATCGAGAGCGACTGCGCCATGGTGCGGGCCGTCGTCACTCCCACGCGTAAGCCGGTGTAGAGACCGGGACCGGTCCCGACCGCAACGGCTGCGAGCGCGCTCACCTCGATCCCGAGTTCGGCCGCCAAGTATTTGATCGCGGGCGCCAGCTGCTCGGCGTGCCGACGACCGCCATCGATCCGCACTTCGCCGAGGACACGACCGTTGCGTCCGAACGCGACACTCACCTGGCTCGTTGCCGTATCGATCGCGAGGAGCGTCATGCGGAGTCCCGGTCCCGAACACCTTCGACGCTTCGCAGCGCGCGAACCAACGCCGGTGCACGCGCGGACCACTCCTCACCGAACGGCGTGATCGTGAAGTGGCGCGTGTCCTCGGCTGCGGAATCGGCCGGCGCCAACATCAACTCCACTTCGAGCCGATCCACCGGCAGCAGGTCGCGGACACCGTCTCCCCATTCGATGAGCGTGACCGCATCGCCGAAGAGTTCGTCGAGCCCGAGGTCGATCGCTTCTTGCACGTGATCGAGTCGGTAGACGTCGAGGTGATGCAGTCGCAGCCGGCCCTCGTACTCGCGCGCAATCGCAAAGGTTGGACTCACCACCCGCTCCGTCACACCGAGACCCTCGGCGACACCTTGTGCGAACACGGTCTTGCCGCTCCCCAGGTCCCCGGAGAGCACGACGACCGAACCCGGTCCGAGTTCGGTGGCCAACGCCGCGCCCAGCGCGCGAGTCATCGCGGCACTCGTCGACACCACCGATGCGATCACAGAGGTCACGTGGTCATGCCCCGTTCGCGAGGGCACGACGAATGACGACGAAGTCCGCGCGCGCTTGCGCGAGCGCCGCGCCACCGTTGCGCAGCACGGCGGACGGGTGCAGCACGGGGATCACGACTGCGCCGTCGCGAAAAGGGTGGGACTGGCCGCGCAGCTTCGTGATGCCGACCTTCGTGTCGAGCAACAGCTTCGTCGCGAAGTTCCCGAGCGTGACCACGACCTTCGGTTGGATGAATCCGATCTGAGCTTCGAGATACGGCCGGCAGGATTCGATCTCGACGGGATGCGGATCCCGGTTCCCCGGGGGCCGGCACTTCACGACGTTCGCGATGTAGACGTCGGATCGCGTCAGCGCAATGCCCTCGATGAGTGAGGTGAGCAACTTCCCAGCCCGGCCGACGAATGGTTCACCGGTACGGTCCTCGTCCGCACCCGGGCCCTCGCCCACGAACAGCAGGTCGGCGTGCTCGTCGCCGGCGCCGAAGACGACCTGCGTTCGGCCCGCAGCGAGGGGACACCGGGTGCACGCCAGGGCCTCGGCGCGGAGTGCGGCAAACGACGGAAACTCCCGCTCGTGGTGGTCGGAGGACACGCCGGAGGCTACCGAGAAATAGCTTTCCGCCACCGATGATGCCGCGCATCCGTGACGTTTCGTCCTATTGGTTCCCGAGCCCGGGCTCGGGGCGCTCGAAGACCGTCAACTGCGCCACGCGGCGCGCCGATACCTCGCTCATGACGAATGCAGCGGCCGACCAGCTTCCTCGCTCCGCGCGCCGGTCCAACCGCCAGATGCGGTCAACCGCGCCCAAGGTCTGGATGATCATTGCGGCGGTCGTGCTCGTCGCCGGCGGCGTCGGCGCGGGCCTGTACTTCGGTTCGAGCGACGACACTTCCAAACCGGACACGACGTCGGCGGCCTCGGCGCTCGCAGCCGGGCTTCAAGCAGAGCTCCAAGGCGACACCGCGACCGCTACGACGAAGTTCCGCGAGGTCGTCGCCATCGACCCTTCGAACAAGCTCGCGTATTACAACCTCGGCCTCATCGAACAGAACGCCAAGGACCTGACGGCGGCGGAGGCCGACTACCGCAAGACGATTGCGATCGATCCGAAGTACGCGCCCGCGCTCTACAACCTCGGGATCATCGTCAGCGACGCAGGTAAGACTGTCGACGCAATCGATCTCTATCGGCGAGCGACGGTCGCTGACCCCACGTTCGGCCGGGCGTACCTCAACCTCGGGCTCCTGCTCTTCGACACGGGCGACACGACCGGGAGCGCCGCGGCGCTGAGCAAGGCCGTCCAACTCGACCCGACCCTGTTGGCTCGGATTCCGGAAGCAGCACGGCCAGGTCAGACCGGCTGAGCCCAGACGCGAAGAAGGGGCCCGAGGGCCCCCGCTCCGCCAACGTGTCGCCGTCGTGCGCGTCTCGTTAGACCCCGCAGATCGCGTAGGCCACGATCGTCGGGCGGTTCCCGTTCGCCGGGGCCGTCGGTCCGACCTGGAGCGCCGTAGCGGTCCAGCCGGTCGGCGTACCCGACGTCACGTTCGGACCAGATGTTCCAATGGCCGCCTGGGCGTTGGCGCCCTGGGTGATGATCGCGCCGCCACCGACGAGCTTCGGCGTCCCAACCGGACACGTTGCGGTCGATGCCGTCGAACTCGTGAACACCGCAGAGTTGCCGCCGAAAGCTCCCGACGTGCCCGCGACGACCGTCGTACTCGCGACCGTTCCGGTCGCACCCGTCGCACCAGTGGCACCAGTGGCTCCCGTCGGTCCCTGAGGACCAGTCGGTCCCGCAGCACCAGTCGCTCCGGTGAGCCCGGTCGCACCCGTGGCGCCAGCAGCACCCGTCGCACCATCAGCACCCGTCGCACCAACCGCTCCGGCCGGTCCCTGGGCGCCGACCGGGCCCGCTGCGCCGGTCGCACCATCAGCACCCGCTGCGCCGGTCGCACCCGTAGCACCGTCGACACCGTTCGTGCCGTTGGTTCCATCAGCACCCGCAGCACCGTCAGCACCCGCCGGACCCTGTGGCCCTTGAGGACCAGCCGGACCCGCAGGACCAGTCGCACCATCAGCACCAGTGGCACCCGTAGCTCCGGTCGCACCGTCAACACCGTTCGTGCCGTCAGCACCCGCAGCACCCGTCGCACCGGTCGCACCGTCAACACCGTTCGTGCCGTCAGCACCCGCCGGACCCTGCGGCCCAGCCGGACCCGCAGGACCAGTCGCGCCGGCGCCGGCCTTGAGCCAGGTCACCTGAGTCTCCGTGATCTTGCAGGTCGGGATCGCTTGGAACATGATCGACGAGGCGCGCAAGACCTTCGACGTGTTCACCTGGCACGCGTAGTACGTGTTCGGCGTGCCGGGGACGACCACGGCGCCCGCGCCCGGAGCCCCGAGGCCACTGAGAATCATCGCCAGCGAGCTACCGGTGGCGACGACGGCCGCCCGGCGCGCGGTTGAACGGATCTTGCGTGCGTTGGACATGCGTTTGCTCCCAGAGTCTGCCCATTACGGTAGGTCTAGGAGGTTAGGGGCATATACCCGATTTAGCAACTATACGGGGCAGAATAGGATCGAATGCCCTATTCAGGTGTTCGCGCGCTGTAGCCGATACCGGCCCGGGTATCTCCCGCCTGCACCGACCGGGCGAAATCTGCGATCAGGCCGTCAACGAGGGTGGCTCGTTCGAACATGAGCATGTGGCCACCTCCGTCGACGATCTCGAGCCGAGCGTGCGGAATCCGGCGGGCCATCCGGCGGGATTCCGCCAGGGGCGTGATCAGATCCGCGGTTCCGCAGATCACAAGCGTCGGCCGATCGATGGCGCCAATCTGGTCGGACAGGTCGAGGTCGGCCAGTGCGGCGACGGCGTCACGGCGCGTCCCGGTCTTCGTGTCGAGAATCATCTGGCGGGTCGCCTCGACCTGACTTGCAACCGGGTTGCGACCGAATCCAAGACGAGACACCGCCAAGCCCAGGTCCCGCGCCCGAAGCATTCCGGCTCCGTCGGGAAGGTGGTCGGCGGTCCAGGTCGTGGCGGCGGCCAGTCTCGGAACACCCGCCAAGAAACTGCGCGTCAATGACGACAACAACACGATGCCGGCCACCCGCTCACGCGCCACCTCAGCGTGATTGAGACAAAAGGATTGTACCGCTACGCCACCCATCGAATGACCGACGAGCACGACGTCGTGGAG